>NZ_CP134985.1:0-300000 GCF_039365365.1 Buchnera aphidicola (Astegopteryx bambusae) | reverse complement strand
TTATTAGTATTTTTAAATAATATTTCTATAAATATAGTTTCCGGAAAGGATAGTAAAATATATTTACAAAATCAATTTACAAATGATATTACAGATTTAAAAGAAAATAATTATAGTTTTGGATCACATTGTGATGTAAACGGTAAAATAATTAGTGTATTTTTAATTTTTAATAATTGTCTTAACAATTATATTTATTTGCAAAGAAAAAGTATTTCTAAAATTCAAAATTTAGAAATTAAAAAATATGCTATATTTTCAAAAGTTGATATACATACATCTACTAGTTTAGCTGCATATGGTGTTTTTGGTAAAAATTCAAAAATTTTTTTAGAAAAATATTTTAATATATCTTTTAAAAATAATAATTTAATAAAAAAAAATGATTTTATATTTTTAAAAATAAATGGTATCATAAAAAGATATATTATTATCGCGAATTATAAAAAAATTGAATGTTTAAAAAATAAAAAAAATTTTCATTTTGAAACAAAAAAGAACTTTTTATGGGATTTACTAAACATGGAAATTGGTTTTCCTATATTAGAAGAAAAAAATTGTAGAAAATTTTTTCCTTTTTCATTAAATTTAAAAAAATTTAATTGTATAAGTTTTAAAAAAGGTTGTTATAAAGGACAAGAAATTTTATCTAAAATTAAATATAAAAATATTAATAATAAAAGATTATTTTTAATATATGGTGTTTCAGAAAAAATACCAAAAATAGGAGAAAATATATTTGAATATATAAAAAATACTTTTATTTTTTCTGGTAAAGTACTTTTTTCTATAAAAATGAACAAATTTGTGTTTGTTCAATGTGTTTTAAAAAGTACTGTTAATAAATGTTCTTCATTAAAAATAAACAGTATAAAAAAGATATTTTTTTATATAAAAAAAATTTATATATAATATTATGAAAAAAAATAATAGTAACGGAATATGTTTTATATTTTCTGGTCCTAGCGGTGTAGGAAAATCTAGTTTATTACAAAACTTTATTACAAAAAATATATTAAAAAATATATTTTTATCTGTATCTTATACAACTAGATTAAAAAGAAATATGGAAATTAATAATGTTCATTATAATTTTGTTTCTGAAAATATTTTTAAAAATATGATAAAGAAAGAAAAATTTTTAGAATATGCCAAAGTTTTTAATAATTATTATGGTACTAGTTTATATGAAATTAATAAAAACATTAATTTGGGTTTAGATATTTTTTTAGACATTGACTATAAAGGTGCATGTCAAATTAAAAAAAAAATTAGATTTTCTACTAGTATTTTTGTAATACCTCCTTCTAAAAATGAATTAATTAGAAGGTTGAAGTTTCGTAATCAAGATAACAAAAAAATTATTTATAACAGAATGAAAAGTTTTGACACAGAAATAAAATATTATAAAAATTATGACTATTTAATAATAAATGATAATTTTGAAAATACTTTAAAAAATATTAAATCAATAGTTATTGCAGAGAGATTAAAAGTTTTTTACAATAAAAAAAAATATTTTGATTTAATTAAAAATTTTATTAAGAAATAATTTTTTTATACATTTTTTTTCTATCATTTTCTTTTAGATATTTTTTTCTTAATCTAATTTTTTTTGGTGTTATTTCTATTAATTCATCGTCATTTATAAAATTAAATGCTTTCTCTAATGTGATGTTAATAGGTTTTATTAAATTTATAGCTTCATCATTTCCTGAAGCTCTCATATTAGTTAATTTTTTTCCAGATAAACAGTTTACAGTTAAATCATTTGTTCTATTATGTATTCCTATAATTTGTCCTTCATAAACTTGTTCGCCGTGAGAAATAAATAATTTACCTCTTTCTTGTAAAGAAAATAAAGAAAATCCTAATGCTTTTCCTGTTTTATTAGAAATTAAAACACCATTTTTTCTTTGTGTGATTTTACATTTTTTTTTGACATCATATTTTTTAAAAGAAGAATAAAATATTCCTGTACCTGATGTTATATTATTAAATTCAGATCTAAATCCTATCAATGCTCTACTAGAAATATCATATTCTAAATATATTCTGTCTTTTTCATTACTTGTTGTTATATTTTTTAAGTTTCCTTTTTTTTCTCCGATAAATTTCATAATGTTACCTTGATATTTTTTATTTATATCAATTATTAAATTTTCATATGGTTCATATATTTCGTTTTTATAATTTTTGAAAATTATCTGTGGTCTAGATAGTTCCATTTCAAAACCTTCTCTTCTCATAGTTTCAATCAAAATAGATAAATGTAATTCTCCTCTTCCTGATATACAAAATATATTGGAATCATTTTTATAATTTATTTTTAATGAAACATTTTTTAATTTTTCTATTTTTAATCTATTTAATATTTGTCTAGAAGTTAAATATTTTCCTTCTTTTCCTACAAGAGGTGATGTATTTGCTGATAAAAATATTTTTACCGTAGGTTTATCTATTATTAAATTAGGTATTGGAGTTGCATTTTTTTCTTCACAAACAGTATCAGATATTTTTATATTTTCTATTCCAGATATTAATATTATTTCTCCTGTATGAGCTTTTTTTATTTCTATTTTTTCTAAACCACAGTAATGCAATATTTTATTAATTTTTCCTTTGTATGTTTTATTTTTATTATTTTTTATAAATACATTTTGATTTTGTTTTATTGTACCAGATTGTATTTTTCCTATTCCTAAATTTCCTAAATATTTATCATAATCTATTTGTGAAATTTGTAGTTTCAATTTACTATTATTTTTTTTTTTAATAGTAGGTGTATGTTTTATTATTGTTTCTATTAAAGGAATCATATTTTTTTTTATATTTTTTAAGTCTGTTCCTGAAGTTCCCAAAGTAGCAGATGTATATACTATTGGAAAATCTAATTGTTCTTCTGTAGCATTTAAATTTATAAACAAATCGAATATTTCATTTAATACCCAATTTGGTCTTGCATTCTTTCTATCTATTTTGTTTATTACAACTATAGGTTTTAAATTATATGAAAATGATTTTTTTGTAACAAATCTAGTTTGCGGCATGGGTCCTTCTAAAGAATCTACTATTAGCAAAACAGAATCTACCATGGATATTATTCTTTCTACCTCTCCCGCAAAATCTGCATGTCCAGGAGTATCTACTATATTTATTTTATATTTTTTCCAAAATAATGATGTGTGTTTAGATAATATAGTAATACCTCTTTCTTTTTCTAAATAGTTAGAATCCATTATTCTATCTTCTTGATATTTTTCTTTTTTGCCATATTCTGATGCTTGTAATAGTTTATCTATTAAAGTAGTTTTTCCATGATCTACATGTGCTATTATTGCTATATTTTTTATTTTTTTCATATTTTTCTATAAAATAGAGTTATAATTTTGTATTATTTAATAATATATTTATATTATAAAATTTTTTAAAATATATTTTTATTTATTTTATTTATTATATTTTTTTATAAAAACTTTTAAGTTGATTTTTTATAAAAAAATTATTTAAATTCTTTATGTTTGGTGTATGTAATTTTAAATTTTTAAATTTTTTTTTTATTTTAAAGTTTAAACATAACGTTGTTAACTTTAGTGATAATATTGTTTTTTTTTTTGTTTTTTCTAAACTAGCTACAATTTTATTTATATTTCTTATTTTTAATTTTTTTATTTTTGAAATGTTTTTATATATATTTTTTAAATTTTTATATTTTTTTATAAGTATTTGAGCTGTTTTTTTTCCTATGTAAGGAACACCTAGTATATTGTCAGATCTGTCTCCAACTAATGATAAATAATCTGGGATATTTTTTGGATATATTTTATATTTTTTTTTTATTTCTTTTGTTCCTATTATTTCAGATAAATTTTTTAAAATAAATGTTTTTGAATTTATTATTTGATACATATCTTTATCATTAGTTAAAATAAATACAAAATTTTTTTTTTTATTTTCTATTTTAGATAATATACCAATAGCATCATCTGCTTCTATTAACGGTATTTTTACTATTGGTATTCCAAAATTTTTTATTAAAAAGTGTAATGGTTCAATTTGTTCTATAATTTTTTTTGGCATTTTTTTTCTGTTTTGTTTATATTCATTGCATATTTTTTTTCTAAAACTTTTTTTTTTGGAGTCAAATACTATTATTATTTTCTTTGGATTATATTTTTTATAAATAAAACGTATCATTTTTATAAATCCATATATTATATTTGTTGGTTTTCCAAATTTGTTTTTTAACATAGGTATAGCATAATAATATTTATACATATAATAAGTTCCATCTATTATAAAAGTTTTTTTTTTCATTTTTTTAATATATTTATTTTTTAATGTTTTTTAATTTTTAAAAAAAATGTTATTTAATAAAATTATTATAAAGAAATTTTATATTTTTTTTTTAAAAGTTCTTCTTCTATTCTAATTAATCTATTATATTTAGCAGTTCTTTCAGATCTTGACATAGATCCCATTTTTACTTGATCAGATATTGTTCCTATAGACAGATCTGCTATAAAAGTATCTTCAGTTTCTCCTGATCTATGTGATATAATTGTATTGTAATTTGCTTTTTTTGCTATATAAATTGTTTCTAATGTTTCTGTAAGAGTTCCAATTTGATTTAATTTTATTAAAATAGCATTAGCAGATTTTTTTAATATTCCTTTTTTTAAAATAATAGGATTGGTAACGAATAGATCATCTCCTACTATTTGTACTTTTTTTCCAATTTTTTTTGTATGATATTTAAATCCTTTCCAATCATCTTCGTGTAAAGGATCTTCTATAGATTTTATATGATATTTTATGCTTAATTGTTTTAAATATTTTGTAAATGTTTTATAATTAAATATTTTTTTTTCATTTTTTAATTCATATTTATCATTTAGTTTATTATATAATTCAGATCCAGCACAATCTATTGCAATATTTAAATCTTTTCCTAATATATATTTTGTATTTTTAATTGCTTTTTTTATTAATTTAAAAGATTCTTCATTATTTTTTAGATTTGGAGCAAAACCTCCTTCATCTCCTACTGATATACTAATATTTTTACTTTTTAATATTTTGTATAATGAATGAAATATTTCGCACCCCATTTTTATTGACTGTTTTATTGGTATATTTTTTTTTGGTTGTATCATAAATTCTTGTATATCTAAATTATTGTTAGAATGTTTTCCTCCATTAATAATATTTATCATAGGTCTTGGCATTATTATTTTTTTTGTTTGTCCGGATAATTTGTATATATGTTCATATAAATTTATTTTTTTATGTACAGAATATGCTTTAGAAACAGCTAATGAGACAGAAAGTATTGAATTCGCGCCTAAATTAGATTTGTTTTTTGTTCCATCTTCTTTTATCATAATTTCGTCAATGTTTTCTTGATTTTTTGCATTTTTGTTTTTTAAAATTCTTGATATAATATCATTAACATTTTTTACTGATTTTAATACTCCATATCCAAAAAAGTATTCTTTATTTTTGTCTCTTAATTCTAATGCTTCTTTTGATCCTGTTGAAGCACCAGATGGAACACTAGCTATTCCAATTGATCCATCTTGTAAATGTACTTCAGATTCTATTGTTGGATATCCTCTTGAATCTATTATTTCTCTTGCATATATTTTTTTTATTTTTGACATTTTTTTCACAATTTTTAAAGTAGTTTATAAGATTATTTTATTTTTTTAATTTTGTTATACATGTAAAAGTAATATTTTTTATTTTGTTTTTTTTTAAAAAAAAATATCCAATTCTTTCAAATTGTATATATTTTTTTAAAATTTTTGAAAAAATATCTTTTTGCACTAAACCATGTTTAATTATTATAGAATTTTTGTTTATATATTGTAGCATATTTTTTTTTTTTTCAGGATGTTTCGTTGTAAATAAATTTTCGTACATTTCAAAATTTGCTTTTATAGATTCTTTTTTAGATATCCAATGTATTATTATATTATTTTTTATTTTTTTTGATTGTTTTTTATTATAGTATTTACAGTAAATAGTTTTTATTTTATTTAATCTATCTTTTTTTATTTTTTTTGCTTTTATTATATACGAATATCTTAATTTTACTTTTCCGTTTATAAATAATTTTTTTTTATTTTTTTTATTTTTTTCTTCAAAATCATTTTTTTCTATATATATTTCTCTTCTAAGTATAATATTTTGTTTTCCAAATTTTTTTATTTTTGGGTGGTTAGGAATGCTTATAATTTTTTTATAATTTTTTGGAAGATTATATATTATTATTTTAATTGGATTTAATATAGCCATAGCTCTATTTACTTTTTTATCTAGATCATTTCTTATAAAATGTTCTAAATAAGACATTTGTATTAAATTTTCTTTTTTTGTGATTCCAATATTATAACAAAACTTTCTTATTGAGGATGGAGTATATCCTCGTTTTCTTAGTCCTGATATCGTTAATAATCTTGGATCTGACCAATTTTTTATTATTTTTTTCTTAATCAATATTTTTATTTTTCTTTTTGAAAGTAAAGAATTTTCTATATTTAATCTTGAAAATTCGTATTGTTTAGGTTTTTTTTTTATATTTATATTTTTTAATATCCAATTGTACAATTTTTTATTTTCTTGAAATTCAATAGTACAAATAGAATGAGTAATTTTTTCTATATAATCTGATATACAATGTGAAAAATCATATGTTGGATATATACACCATTTTTTTTTTGTTTGATGATGACTTTTTTTTTTTATTATTCTGTATAATACTGGATCTCTCATTAAAATAATTTTAGATGACATATTTATTTTTGCTCTTAAACAGACATCTCCTTCTTGAAACTTTCCTATTTTCATTTTTTTAAATAAATTTATATTTTCTAATATACTTCTATTTCTAAATGGACTGTTTGTTCCTTTTTTTTTTAGATTTCCTCTATATTTTTTTATTTCAAATTTATTTAAACTATCTACATATGCTAATCCTTTTTTTATTAGTAGCATTGCATATTTATAAAATGTATTAAAATAGTTAGAAGAATATTTAATTTTTTTATTCCATTTAAAACCTAACCAAATTATATCTTTTTTTATAATATTTATATACTTTATGTTTTCTTTATATGGATTTGTATCATCAAATCTAAGATTACATTTTCCGTTATATATTTTCGCTATATTAAAATTTATAAAAATAGATTTTGCATGTCCTATATGAAGATGTCCGTTTGGTTCTGGAGGAAATCTCGTTCTAATTTTTATATGTTTATTTTTTAAAATATCTTTTTCAATTATTTTACATATAAAATTATTTTTTATTTTTTTCATATATTTTATATATTGTAAAAGTGTTAAAAAATTTTTTTATTTAAATATAATATTTATATTATATTATTTTTTATTTTTAATTATATAAAAACATTTTTAAATTTGTTGATAATTTTTTATTAATTTAGTATATTTTAATTTTAAATAATTTTTTTATTTAAAAGCTATGTAGCTCAGTTGGTTAGAGCACAGCACTCATAAAGCTGATGTCATGGGTTCGAATCCCATCATAGCTATAATTTTAATTTAAATATTTTGTTATGTATTATGCGGAGATGGCGGAATTGGTATACGCATCAGATTTAGGTTCTGACGCTTTTATAAGTGTGCGAGTTCAAATCTCGCTCTCCGTATATTGAAATAACTAAACTTTTTTTTGGGGTATAGCCAAGTGGTTAAGGCATCGGTTTTTGATACCGGCATCCCTGGTTCGAATCCAGGTACCCCAGTATTTTTTTTATTATGCATCAGATTTATTTTTATATTTTATTTATAATGATGTTTTGAGGAAAATTTTATTTATACTTATTTTTATGAATACAAAAAAATTAAAGAAAATGTCATCTATTACAGCATTAAAATATATTAAAAAAGATTCTATACTAGGAATTGGCACAGGAAGTACTGTATTAACTTTTATAAAAGAATTAAAAAAAATTTCTAGTTTTATTAGAGGGGTTGTTTCTAGTTCTAAAATATCTAGTTTTTATTTAAAAAAATATAATATTAAAATATTTGATTCTAGAGAAATAGACAGTTTAGAAATTTATATAGATGGTACAGATGAAATAAATGATAAAATGCAAATGATAAAAGGAGGTGGTGGTGCTTTAACAGGAGAAAAAATTTTAGCAGGTATGTCAAAAACTTTTATTTGTATAGCAGATTTTACTAAGCGAGTAAAAACTTTAGGTTTGTGTAATCCTGTTCCTATAGAAATTATTTCTCTCTCTTATTCTTTTGTGAAAAAAGAAATAATAAAATTAGGGGGTTTTCCAATACTTAGAAAAAATTTTTTTACTGATTATAATAATATAATTATAGATGTACATAATCTTTTTATACAAAATCCTAAGAAATTAGAGAAACAAATAAATTGTATTCCTGGAGTAGTCACTGTTGGAATATTTTCTATTAGAACTGCAGATATTGCTATAATTTCTTATGAACATAAAACAGAAATTTTGAAAAAATAGTATTTTTTTTCATATTTTAATATATATTTTTTTATTTTTTTATAGATCTTAATTTTTCCATTTTTAACTTTATTTTATTTTTTCTTGTAATTTTTTTTTTTATATTTTTTTCAAAGTATTTTTTAGAAATTTTTAATCCAATTTTTTGGATATCAAATTTTTTTATTATTTTTAATATTTTTGAAGAATATGTTAATTTTTTATTTTTTAAAATTTTTTTTATTTTTTCACAAGATTTTTGATATTCTTTTAAATTTGTGTTTAAATCTAATATTTTTGCAATTTTTTTTAGTTTTTTTATTATTTTTATTCCTATTTTTATAAATGATTCTTTTTTTTTATTTACGTATATTTTTTGACCAGGTTTTTTGCCTTGTATACAAATTGTTTCCCAATTTTTTTGTATCATTTTCATTTCTCGTTTTTTTATCTTTGGAGATTTTGTTAATATACACCAAATTAAAAACAAGTCTAAAAATAATATTTGATATTTTTTTATTCCTGAAAAAGAAAATGGATTGATATCTAAAGATCGTATTTCTATATATTCTATACCTTTATTTTTTAGAGCATCTAATTGTGTTTCATGTTTTTTTGTGTTTCTTTTTGGTCTAATTTGAATATATAATTCATTTTCTAATTGTATTATATTTGAATTTATTTGTAATTTTTTATTTTTATTTTTTATTTTTTTAAAATTTTTATCTTGTGTATTGAGTGCTTTTTTTACTTTTTTTATATATTCATTTAAAGAATCAAATTTTAAATTTATTTTTTTTTGTATTTCATTAGCAGAACTTCCAAATTTACTTACTCTTAATGAAGTTGACCAATTTGAATACAATATGTCTTTTTTTTTTATAAAATTAAATTTTTTTATTTGACTATTTTTTTTAATTATTTTTTTTGATATGTATGGTGAAGATCCAAATAAATATGTTATTAAAAATCCAAATCTGTAATAATTTCTTATTATATGCATATATCCATCGGAAATTGTATTTTTATCAATTTCATTATTTTTGTTGTATTTTTTCCAAAATTCTTTTGATAGAGAAAAATTATAATGTATTCCTGAAATAATATTTTTATAAGTTCCATATCTATTTTTTAATCCTAATCTATATAATTCTTTTTTTTTTCCTATTTTTGAATTTCCATATTTTGCTATTTTCACTTCTTTTTTATTTTTAGGATATTTCGGAGGAATGCTTAAAGGCCATAATGTTTCTTTATTTAAATTTTTAATAGTATAAATATGTAAATCTTCTAAAAAGTTTTTTAAACAATTTATATTTATTTTTTTTGGAGTTATTAGTTCAATTAAATTTTCTGAAAAATCAGTTGTTATCCATTTATGATTTAATGAACAACCTAAAGATTCAGGATGTTTTTTTTTAGAAAAATTTCCATTTTTGTCTATTCGTATTGTTTCTCTTTCAATTCCTCTATAAATTTTTTTGAATATTTTTTTATTTTTTTCTATCCATTTTATGTTAAATAGCATTTTTTGAAACAATTTATATACTCCAATTCTATTAGTTATTTTTTGACAATAATGAAAATAATAGTAATTTTTTTAACAGTTTTAAAACATAATAAAAATTTTGCATCCGGAAGGAATCGAACCTTCAACCTCTCAGTTCGTAGCTGAGTGCTCTATCCAAATAAGCTACGGATGCTATAAATTTTTTTTAGTGTAGTGTATTTTTTTAAAGTATATAATTTTAAAAATTCAGTGAGAGAGGGATTCGAACCCTCGATACATTTTTAAAAATGTATGCTCCCTTAGCAGGGGAGTACCTTAATCCTCTCGGTCATCTCACTAGTAAAATTTTTTATTACAAATTTGATTCTACTTTTTTAAATTATTAAGTCAAATGATTTTTTTTTGTTTATACTACGTCTTGCTATATTTGTTAAGCAAGACATAGTATTTTATTTAATTTTTTTTTCAGATTTTATTTTTTCGTATATTTCTTCTCTATGTACAGATATATTTTTTGGGGCATTTATACCAACTCTAACTTGATTTCCTTTCACTCCTAATATAGTTACTGTTATCTCATCACCTATTACTAAAGTTTCTCCTATTCTTCGAGTTAGTATTAGCATAATTTTTTCCTTTTTTTATACATTTAATATAATAAAAATATTTTTATCTTTTATTATGTTATTATTTATATGGAAACCAAACTTTTATATTTTTTAAAATTTTTTTTGTAAGTGTTATATTTTTATTTCCGCCTTGAGCAAATTTTTTATTACCTCCTCCTTTCCCCCCGGTTTGCATGTTTATTTTTTTTAATATTTTTATAGCATTTATTTTATTTGATAATTGTTTTGTAATTTTAATAATTATATATATATTTTCTTTTTTTATGTTTCCAAAAATTATTATTATTTTATTATTTTTTTTTTCTATTTTATCTATTAAATTTCTTAATAATATGTTTTTTTCATTAATAAAAAATTTTATTATTAAAAAATATTTATTTATTTTTATTCTATTATTTAATATTTTTTTAATTTTTTTATTGAATAATTTTTTTTTTAAAGAAAATATTTTTTTTTCTAACAATTTATTTTTTTTACATATTGAATGTATTTTTTCTAATATATTTTTTTTTGTTACTTTTATTTTTTTAGATATTAAATTTATTATATTTTGATTTGTGCATATTTTTTTTAAAGCATAATTTTTTGTTACAGCTTTTATTCTATAATTTGCGTTTGATATTTTATATATTTTAGAAATTTTAAATATTCCTATTTCTCCAGTATAATTTACATGAGTTCCTGCACATAATTCTGAAGAAAATTTTCCTATTTTTACTATTCTTATAGTATTATATTTCTTTTCTAACACTTTTTTTTTGTACTTTTCTAAATATCTTTTTTTATCAATTATTTCTTTTTTAACAAAATGATTTTTTTGTATTTCTTTATTTACTATTTTTTCTATTTTATATATTTCCGTTTCTAATATTTTTTTTGAATAAGAAAAATCAAATGTGAAATATTTTTTTTTAATGTTAGAACCTTTTTGTACTATTTCTTCTCCCAAAATCTGTTTTAAGGATTTGTGTAATATATGAGTAGATGTATGGTTTGCTTGTATACACGATCTATTATTTGTATCTATTTTTGATATTACTTTATCTTTTACAGAAAAATTTCCTTTAATAACTTTTCCTATATGAAGTATAATATTATTTGTTTTTTCTGTTTTTTCTACTAAAAATATTGATTTTTTGTTATATATTTTTCCTGAATCTCCAATTTGACCTGATGATTTTCCATAAAATGTTGTTTTATTTAATATAATAATACCGCTTTCTTGATATAATATATTTTTTTTTTTATTTTTTTTAATATATATTTCTTTTATTATACTAGTTGTTTTATTTTTTTCATATCCTAAAAATTTTGTTGCTTTTGTAAAAAAATTATAACTTGCATATGTTTTTTTTAAAAATTTATTTTTTTTATTTTTATTTTTGTTTTCTTCTATTATTTGTAATATTTTTTTTTTGTCTATTTTTATAAAATTTTTTTTACATATTTTAATAGTTAAATCTATAGGTAATCCTAAAGTGTCATATAAATAGAATACTGTACTTTCATTTATGTTTTTGTTTTTTATTTTTTTATTTAGATATAAAATTCCTGTTTTAATAGTATTTTTAAAAGTTTTTTCTTCTTCTTTCAATATATTTTTTATGTTTTTTTTATATAATTTTATTTTATTATTATTTTTTTTATTTATTATTTTTTTTATTAATTTATATAAAAATGGAGATTTTATTTTTAATTTTTCGCCATATAATAATGTTCTTCTAATTATTTTTTTTAATATATACCCTTGATGTTTATTAGAAGGATTTATTTTTTCTAATGTAATAAAATATATTGTTCTAATATGATCTATTATTATATTTATAAATTTTTTGCATATTTTTTTTTTGTCAGATATTTTTATTATTTTTTTTTTAATTTTTTTAAATATATCTATTTCATAAGTAGAATTTACTTTTTGTAATATATGCGCTATTCTTTCTAATCCCATTCCAGTATCTATATATAAATTATTTAGTTTGATTAATTTATTTTTTGAAATTTTGTTATATTGTATAAATACTATGTTCCATATTTCTACTAACATATTTTTTTTTTTTTTTTTTTCTATATATTTTTTTTTGTAATATATTTCTGTAGATGGGCCACATGGTCCTGTTTTACCCATTTCCCAAAAATTTTCAGAACTATCTTTTTTTGTATTTTTTATATTTTTTTTTGAAACTTTTATTATTTTAGACCATATGTTGTATGTTTCTTTGTCTTTGTAATTAACTGTTACAAAAATTTTATTTTTATTTAGATTAAAATATTTTTTATTTGTTAATATATTCCATGCATATAAAATTGCTTGTTTTTTAGAATATCCTCCAAAACTAAAATTTCCTAACATCTCAAAAGAAGTATGATGATATGGAGTATTTCCAACTTTTCTTATATCATCATCTTTTCCTCCTGTTCTAATACATTTTTGAGATGTAACTATTTTTTTATACTTAATTTTTTTTTTTTCTAAAAAGTAATTTTTAAATTGATTCATCCCTGCATTTGTAAACAATAATGTATTATCTTTTTTTGGTATTATAGAACTTCCTTTAATAATTTTATGATTATTTTGTTTAAAAAAATTTAGAAATATTTTTTTTATTTTTTTAGTTTTCATTATTATATTTTATTTTTAAGAATTTTTTATTTTTATAAAATGTTAATTTTAATATATATTTAATTTTAAAAATATAAAAATATAAATTTTTAAAATTTTTTTATTATATTTTGTAATTTTAATATTTTAAATATATAAACTTTTTAAAAAATGTATAATTTTTATTTTATAATATTATATAAATAAATTTATTAAATAAAATAATATATTTAAAATACAAAAAAAAAATAATTTTTATGAATAATAAATTTTTAAAAAAAAATGTATTTTTTGTTAGTTTGAAAAAAAAATGTAGATTAGATATTATTTTAAAAAAAAATTTTTGTAAATATTCAAGGTCTAAATTGAAGCATTTTGTTTTAAATGAAAAAGTATTTGTAGATGGAAAAATTTGTAAAAAACCTAGTAAAAGAATTAATTTTTCTATAATAATTTTTATAGAAAATTTTTTTAAAAAAAAAAATTTTTTACCAGAAAATATTTTTTTAAATTTTGTATATATAGATCGAGATATATCTATAATAGACAAAGAAAAAGGTATTGTAATGCATCCTGGAAATGGAAATGCTACTGGAACTATATTAAATGCCATATTATATCATTTTAAAGAATCTAAAAACATACCTAGAGCTGGGATTGTGCATAGGCTTGATAAAGATACAACAGGACTTTTTATTATTGCAAGAAATTTTTTATCTTATAGTAAACTTTTAACATTAATTAAAAAAAGAAAAATTATTAGAGAATATGAGGCAATTGTAGAAGGAAATATATTATGTGATGGTGTTATTTCTAAGCCTATTAAAAGACATAGTTTTTTTAGAACAAAAATGTGTGTTAATAAATTTGGTAAAAAATCTATTACTTATTATAAAGTTATAAAAAGATTTTCTAATTGTACACATGTAAGAATAAGATTAAAAACTGGCAGAACGCATCAAATAAGAGTGCATTTTTTATATATAAATCATCCAATAGTAGGAGATAAAAAATATTTTGATAATAGAAACATACATTTTATAGAAGAAAGGTGCATAAATTATATAAAAAAATTTTCAAGACAAGCATTACATTCTGTTATGTTAAAGTTAAATCATCCTGTTAATAACAAATCTTTAGAGTTTTATTCCAATGTTCCAAAAGATATGAAAAAATTAATAAAATTTTTACAAAATAATTCTAAAAAATGATATTTTTTATTAAAAATATTTTTATAAGTTTGTTTTTGAAAATTATTAAAATATTTAATTTTAAAATTTTTAAAAATTTTATATTTTTTATATGTAATATAATTTACACTTTTCTAATTTGAAAGAAAAGTGTAAAAATTTTTAATCTTTGTTTTATTTTTTTTTAAATATTTTTTTATATATTGCATCTAGAGCTAAAAAATATCCTTGTGTTCCTAATCCACATATTATGCCTGAAGAAATGTCAGAAAACCATGAATTTGCTCTAAAATTTTCTCTAGCATATATATTTGATATATGTACTTCTATAAATGGAATTTGTACTGATAATAATGCATCTCTAATTGCTATACTTGTATGAGTATATGCTGCTGGATTTATTATAATATATTTAACTATATTTTTAGATTTTTGTATTTTTTCTATTAATTTCGACTCCGAATTAGATTGAAAAGTTTTTAATTTAATTTTTAATAGATTTGCTTTTTTTTTTAATTTTTCTATTAATTGATGTAATGTTATTTTTCCATATATTTTTTTTTCTCTATTTCCTAATAAATTTAAGTTTGGTCCATTTATTAATAAAACTAAATTTTTTTTTTTCATATAAATATTTTTTTTTATTATTTAAAATACTATTTTAACAAAAATATATTTTTTTTTATTTTTATATTTTATTTTAATTTTTAAATATATTTCATTAAATAATTAAATATAAAATTTATATTGTTTTTAAAAATTTTTTAAAATATATATAAAAATTTTTTTGTCATGCAGTTTTAATTTTTACTGCATGATTTTAACATTTTTTATGTAAAAAATTATTTTTGTAAAAATTTTTTTTTATTTTTTTTTTCTTTTATTTTATAAGATTTTCCATGTAGTTTTCTAATATAATATAATTTTGATTGTTTTACTTTTCCATATTTTTTTATTTTTATTTTTTTTATATTAGGAGAATATTTTTTAAAAATTCTTTCTACACCTTCTCCATTAGAAATTTTTCTAACAGAAAATGAAGATCTAAATCCTCTATTTTTTATTGCAATAACTATTCCTTCAAATTTTTGTAATCTTGTTTTTTCTCCGTCTAATATACAACTTTGTATTTCTATTGTATCTCCTGATTTGAATGATGGAATAGTATGTTTTAATTTATTTTTTTTTTCTATATTTTCTATAATATTTTTCACAACTTTTTATTATCTCATTTTTTTGTTTTTAAGTTATTTCGTATATTTTGTTTGAAATATTTTTAAAATTTTATTTTTTGCTTTTTTAAATTTTTTTTTAAATAAATCTGGTCTTTTTAATAATGTGATTCTTAATGATTCTTTAATTTTCCATAATTTTATATTTTTATGATTTCCTGATAACAAAATTTTAGGAACTTTCATACCTTTAAATATTCTTGGTTTAGTGTAATTCGGGTAATCTAATAATCCATTAAAAAAAGAATCTTCTGAAATACATTTTTTTTTTATGATGCCTGGTATAAATCTTATAATACATTCTATTAATACCATTGATGGTATTTCACCACCAGTTAAAACATAGTCTCCTATTGATATTTCTTCATCTATTTCTTTTAATATTATTCTTTCATCTATTCCTTCATATCTTCCACATACTAATATTATATTTTTAAATTTTAAAATGTTTAATATATTTTTTTTATTTATTTTTTTTCCTTGAGGTGTTAAATAAATAGTTTTTATATTTTTTTTTTTATATAATGATTTTATATACTTTATAGTATTATATAGTGGATATGGTTTCATTATAATTCCAGGCCCACCACCATAAGGTGTATCATCAATATTTTCATTTTTTTTTTTTACAAAGTTTCTAGGATTCCAAAATTTTATTTTTAACATTTTTAATTTAATAGATTTTTTTATTATTCCATATTTTAATATTGTTTTAAACATTTCTGGAAATATAGTTACTACATTTATAGTAATATTATTCTTTTTTTTCATATAATATTTTAGATAAAATATAAATAATTTTTTATTATTATTTTCTTTTTATTTATATTTATATTTTTTATATATTTATTTATTATAAATGGTATTAAAATTTCTTGTTTTTTTTTAATACAATTTGTTTTTATTGATATTATATTTGATGTTTTTACATCAATAATTTTAGTTATTTTTCCTAAAAATTTATTTTTAGTATTAAAAACTTTGCAATTTATTATATCTTTCCAATAATATTCATTTTTTTTTAATTTAGGTAAAGAACATTTTTTTATAAATATTTTTTTTTTTAAAAAATATTCTGATTTTGTTCTATCTTCTATTTTTGAAATTTTTATTAATATTTTTTTTTTACAAATTTTCCAATTTTTTATTTTTAATTTTTTATATTTTTTTTTTGTTTTAAAATATAAAGTAGAATATTCAAAGATTTTTTCTTTTTTTTCTGTAAATGAAACTATTTGTAACCACCCTAAAATACCATATGGTTTTATTATTTTTCCTATTATTAGCATGATTTATTTTGTTTTATAATGTTTTTTAGTCTTTTAGATAAAATTGCTCCTTTGCTAATCCAAAAATTTATTCTATTTTCTGATATATAGAATTTTTTTTTAAGATTTTTTGTAATTGGATCATAGTATCCTAATTTTTCTATAAATTTTCCATTTTGAGGACATCTAACATCAGCAACTATTATTTTAAAAAATGGTTTTTTTTTTGAACCTATTCTTGACAATCTTATTTTTATCATATTAATTTTTCCATTTTATTTTAAAAAAATTGTTTGTTAAAAAAATTTTTAAAAAAATTGTTTGTACCACTTTTTTTTATTTTTTTAAAGATTTTTTTTACATGATTAAATTTTTGTAATAATATATTTATTTGTTGCACGCTTGATCCAGATCCCATAGCTATTCTTTTTTTTCTAGAACTTTTTATTATTTTAGGATTTTTTCTTTCTTCTTTTGTCATAGATTGTATAATTACTTTAAACTGTTTTATTAAAGAATTATTTACATTTTTTAAATTTTTGTTTTTGTTAATGTATTGTGATGGAATTTTGTTTATTATTTTTTCTATTCCTCCAATTTTATTTAATTGATCTATTTGATTTAAAAAATTGTTTAAATTAAATGTATTATTTTTTATTTTTTTATTTTTATTTAAAATATATTTTTCTTTTTTTATATTTGTTTTAATTTTGTCAATTAGTGATGTTACATTTTCCATACCTATTATTTTATTAACTATTTTTTTTGGTTCAAATATTTTTATATTTTCTATTTTTTCTCCATTACATAAAAATTTTATTGGTTTTTTTGTTATATGTCTTGCTGAAAGTGCAATTCCACATCTAGAATCACTGTCTGTTTTAGTTAATATTATTCCTGTTATATTTACATATTTTTTAAAAGATTCTATTATTTTGATAGAATCTTGTCCTAACATAGCATCACATACTAATAAAGTTTCTATAGGATTGGAAAATTTTTGAATATTTTTTAATTCATTCATCATGTTTTTATTTACATGTAATCTACCGGAAGTATCTATTATTACGCAATCATATATTTTTTTTTTTGATATTTCTAATCCATTTTCTAACATTTTTATATAATTTTTTTTATTTTTTATTTGTATAAAATCTATATTTGATGATTTTGATAAAATTTTTAGTTGTTCTATTGCTGCAGGTCTTATTGTATCTAATGAAAATGTACATACTTTTTTTTTATATTTTCTTTTTATAAAATTTGCAATTTTAACTGTACTAGTTGTTTTTCCCATTCCTTGTAAACCAACTATTAATATTATAGCTGTAGATTTTGTAGACAAATTTATCAAACTTGGTTTTTCACCAAATTCTTTTATCATTTCTTTTTGTATTATATGTATTAGTTCTTGACCTGGTGTAAAACTTTTATTTATCTTCTTTCCTATAGATTTTTTTTTTATTTTTGTTATAAATTTTTTTATGACTGTTATTGCAACGTCAGATTCTAAAAATGATTTTCTTATTTCTCTTATTGTATATGTTATATCTTTTTCTCTAATTCTTCCAGAATTAGATATTTTTTCTATTATTTCATTGAATTTTTTTTTTAAATTTCTAAACATTTTATTCTCTTAAAGTAAATATAAAATATTTAAATATATTTTGTTAGATTTTAAAATATATATAAATAAATATTTTATTTTTTGTAGTTTCCTATTATTTTTATACTATTTGTAATTTTTAATGTTTTTTTTAATATATTTTTTATGTTTTTAGTTAATATTTTGTTATTTTTTATTTCAACAAAATATATATTTTTATTATCTTCTACGTTTGATTTATGATATATTAAACTTTTTATTTTTATATTATTTTCATATAAAATTAATAATATATTGTTTGGAAATTTTTTTATGTTATATAAAAATTTTATTAAAATAATATTTTTTTTGTAATCTATTTTTTTTTTATTTCTTTTTAGTACTATAAATTTAGTAAAATTATTTTTATCATTGTTTATGTTTTTTTTTAATATTTTTAAATTAAAAAAGTTTTTGTTTTTTTTATGCCCTATGGCTGCTATATTATTTTTATTTTTTATTAAAATATTTTTTATTGCTGAAGATGTGCTTTCAACAAATTTTATTTTGCTAAGTTTACAAAAATTTTTTATAAATTTTTTACATTGTAGAAATGGTTGTAAATGTGTATATATTATTTGTATATTCTTTGTTTTTATTATTTGCTTAGATAATAAACAATGATTAATTTTTATGTTTAAAGTTTTTATTATAAACAATTTCTTTTTTTCTAATATTTTGTATGTCTCATCTATTTTTCCTGTATTAGAATTTTCTAATGGTAATATTGAAAAATTTACAATATTTTTTTCTAAAGCACTTATTACTTCATTAAAATTTTTATATGGTAATTTTTTGTATAGTATTTTTTTTTTACAATATTTTTTTGTAGCATAATATGAATATGATCCTTCAGGACCTAAAAAAGATATTTTTTGTATATTTTTTTTGTTAAATATTTTTTTTTGCATTTTTATAGAATGATTTATTATTATTTTAAAAATTTTTTTTATATATTTTTTAGAAATATTATATTTTTTAGATTTTTTATATATATTTAATAATATTTCTTTTTCTCTATTTTTATCTTTTATGTCTTTTTTTAAAATTATTTTTGTTTTTGCTATTTCTTTAGAAATATAATTTCTTTTAAACAATAATTTAATTATTTTATTATCTAATTTGTCAATTTTATTTCTAAAATTTAAAAAATTTATCTCTAAATTCATAAAAATATTTACTCTTATTATATTAAAAATATTTGAATACAATTTTTAATGTATATTAAAATATTAAAAAATAAAAATAATATTATTTTTTAAAAAATAATATTATTTTTATTTTTTAATATTTTTTTATGTAATATTATATTAACAATTAATATAAAAAATATATTTTATATTATTTTACAAGTAATATTTTAATTAATAATAATATTATATAGGTATTTTTTTAAAATGAAAAACTTTTTAATAAAAAGAAAAATTAATAAAAATAAATGGTTTTATGTAAACGCTAAAAAAAAAATACTAGGAAGGTTATCTTCTAGTATATCTAAATATTTAATTGGAAAACATAAACCAAATTATCAAAATAATGTTTGTGATGGAGATTATATAATAATATTTAATGCTGAAAAAATATCTGTAACTGGAAATAAAATAAAAAATAAAATTTATTATAGACATACTGGACATACAGGCGGTTTAAAAAAAATATCTTTAAAAGATATGTTAATTCATAATCCAGAAGAAGTTATTAGAATAGCCATTAGAGGTATGTTGCCAAAAAACTCTTTAAGAAAACATATTATGAAAAGATTAAAAATTTATTCAGGAGATGAATTAAAATATATTTCTCAAAAACCTCAAATATTAAAAGTATAATTTGGAATTTTATAAGATTAAACATGAAAATTATAAATTATGGAACTGGAAGAAGAAAAACTTCTTCCGCTAGAATTTTTTTAAAAATTGGTAATGGAAAAATTTTTATAAATAAGAAAAAGTTAAATAATTATTTTAAAAGAAATACATTACGCGCAATAGTTTTACAACCTACATCAATATTAAATATAAATGATAAATTTGATTTTATTATAACTGTAAAAGGAGGAGGAATATCTAGTCAAGCAAATGCTATCAGACAAGGAATATCAAAATCATTAATAGAATATGATAATATTTTTAAGACTAAGTTAAAAAAAGCTGGATTTGTTACTAGAGATTCTAGAAAAGTAGAAAGAAAAAAATTTGGTTTAAGAAAGGCTAGAAAAAAACCTCAATTTTCTAAAAGATAGTTTTATAAAAATATTTTTTATAACCCGGTATAACATTTTATATACTCGGGTTTCAAATTTTATTTAATTTGACTTATCTAAAAATTTTTTTATTTCCTTACATAATTTTGTAGTTCCTAACTTATATTTAGAAGATATGTAAAAAATTCTTTCTTTTATTTTATATATTAATTGCATAGATTTTATCTTTTCTTTATAATTTATTTTATCTATTTTGTTAAAAACTATCCATATAGTTTTTTTTAAAATATTTTTATTATATTTTTTTATCTCATTTTTAACAATTTTTATATTTTTTATAATTGTATAAATATTTTTTATAGAAAAATCTATTATATGAAGTAATATCTTACATCTTTCTAAATGTTTTAAAAATTGTACCCCTAATCCTATTCCTTTTGAAGCATTTTTTATTATTCCTGGTATGTCAGATATTATAAAAGATTTTTTTTTGTTTACAAAAACTGCTCCCAAATGTGGACTTAAAGTAGTAAATGGATATGATCCAATTTTTGTTTTAGAATTTGATATTTTGCTAACTAATGTAGATTTTCCAGAATTTGGTAATCCCAATGTTCCTACATCTGCTAATAGAGTTAGTTTTAATTTAATTTGTATTTCTTTTCCCATTTTTCCATTTGTATGTTTTATAGGAGTTCTGTTTGTGGAAGATTTAAATTTGTAGTTTCCTAATCCTCTTGCCCCTCCTTTTAATAGTAAAAATTTTTGTTTTTTTTTAGTTATATCTATTAAAATTTTATTTTTTCTTATATCTACTATTTTTGTACCTAAAGGCACTTTTATATATATATCTTTTCCTTTTCTTCCAGAACATTTTTTGTTTCTACCATTTTTTCCATCTTCTGCTAAAAATATTTTTTTAAAATTATATTTAACTAATGTATTTAAGTTAACATCAGATTTTATCCATACATTACCTCCATTTCCCCCATCACCTCCATCAGGTCCACCTTTTGGTATAAATTTTTCTCTGCGAAAACTTGTACATCCATTTCCTCCATTTCCAGATTTTGCATAAATTAAAATTTCATCAAAAAATTTCATAATATTAATTTTTTTACAATTTTTTTATATAATTATTCTTACATATTTTCTATTTTTTTTTCCTTTTTTTTCAAATTTTATTTTTCCTTTTTTCAGTGCAAATAAAGTATGATCTTTTCCACATCCTACATTTTCTCCTGGATGAAATTTTGTACCTCTCTGTGTTAATATTATATTTCCAGGTTTTATAAATTCTCCTCCAAATTTTTTTATTCCTAATCTTTTTGGATTGGAATCTCTTCCATTTCTAGTTGAACCACCAGCTTTTTTATGAGCCATTTTATATTCCTATTTTATTTTTTTATTTTTATTATTTTAATAATAGTGTATTTTTGTCTATGACCTTGTCTTTTTATATGATGTTTTCTTCTTTTAAATTTTATTATATTTATTTTTTTATTTTTTTTATGTGCTTTAATTTTTGCTAATATATATTCTTTTTTTATAAATGGTTTTCCTATTATTATCTTTTCTTTATTTGAAATCATTAATATTTTTTTTAATGAAATTTTTTCACCTATTTTTTTATTTAATTTTTTTACGATTATATTATCTCCAACATTAGCTAAATATTGATTATTTTTTATAATAAATATTACTTTCATTTTGTGTATCTCTCTATTATATTATTTTATTTTTTATAAAACTTAATTTTTACAATTAATTTTTTAAAAAATTAATAAAACTTTATATCTTTTATAAAAAATAAAAATATTAATTTATAAAAATTTTATAATTAATATTTTTGTTTATGTTTTTTTTTATTTAATTTCTTCTTCCATTCTTTTATAGAATATGTATAAATTATTACAGCATGTATTTTTTTTTTTATTATCAAATTTTGTATTGGTTTGTATATTGTTTGTTGTCTTTGCAATTCTGTTTTATTTAAAAAAGTATTACTTACAGCTACTATTTCTATATTTTTATTTTCTTTTTTTATTTTTATTTTATATAATTTTATTTCTTTTTTTAACATGTTTTCTATTTTTTTTTTATTCATATAATTATATTATTATTTATATTATTTTATTAATATAATAAAACATTTTTTTTAAAATTGATAAATTCTTTTATATTTATTTAATTTTTTATAATTTATTTTTGTTTCTTATAAATTTATAATATATTTATTAAATATTTTTTAAATTTAATAAAAAATATTTATATATTTTTTAGTAAGTACTGTTTATTGTACTTTTAAAATTAATTTATTTTTTATATAATTAAAAATTAAATATACATATTTTAATTTTATTTATATTAAAATAAATTAATTTTTTTAATATTAATATTTTTATGAAAATAGAGGTTTTAATTTGTCCAAAAATATACCTATAACAATTTCAGGATTTAAAAAACTAAAAAATGAATTAAACAATCTTAAAAATGTTAAAAGACAGAAAATTATAAATAACATTAAAATGGCAAGAGCGCATGGAGATTTAAAAGAAAATGCAGAATATCATGCAGCAAGAGAAGAACAAAGTTTTTGTGAGGGAAGAATTAAAGAAATAGAAAATAAATTATCTAATATTAATGTAATAGATATAAAAAAAATTCCTAATAAAAATAAAGTTGTTTTTGGAGTTACTGTTACTATTATGAACGTTTCTTCAAAAAAATATTTTACATATAAAATTGTTGGTGAAGATGAATCTAATTTTAAAAATAATTTAATTTCTATTTTTTCTCCTATTTCTAGAGGATTAATAGGAAAATATGTAGGTCAAATATCTACTATAAAAACTCCTAATGGTAATATTAAATATAAAATTATTAATGTAGATCATTTATAATAATTTAAATAAAAATTTTATGAAATATAGAAAATTTTCTAAAAGTTCTAAAATTTGGTTGAATAGAAATAGTAAAAATCAATATGTTTTAATGACTAAAAAAAAAAATTTAATCTCTAGATCTTGGTTTAAAATACATGAAATAAATGTAAGAAATAATATTTTTAAAAAGAATATGAATATTGTTGATTTAGGATCCTCTCCTGGAGGATGGTCAAAGTATGTCTCTAAGTATATAAATAACAAAGGCAAATTAATATCTTGTGATATAAAAAAAATGAAATTTTTAAAAAATATAATGTTTTATAAGGGAAATTTGTTTAACAAAAAATTTTTAGAATATTTTTTAAGACAAATTAATAAAAATAGAATTGATGTTTTAATGTCTGATATGTCCCCTAATATTAGCGGTCATAGTTGTGTAGATATTAATAATTCTATTAAATTATTAGAATTATCTTTTTATATATGTAAAAATATTTTTTTTAAAAAAGGAATTTATATAGTTAAAGCATTTGATGGTAAAGGTTTAAATGAATTTATAAAAATTTTAAAGAATTTTTTTATAAGTGTTAAAATTAATAAATTAAAATCTTCTTATAAAAATTCTAAAGAACTATTTATTATAGGAAGAGGAATAAAATAATTTTTTTTATAACAGTTAACAGTTATTATGTGAGGTTAATTCCTTGAATGATTCAGTTAAAAATATAATTATTTGGTTATTTGCATCTATTATGTTTATGTCTATTTTTCAAAGTTTTGGTTCGCATAATTCTATTAATAATAGAATATCTTATACCACTTTTTTATCAGAAATAAATAAAAACAAAATTTCTGAGGTTATTATTGATGGAAGACAAGTAGAAATAATAAATAAAAACAATAATAAATATTATACTACTATACCAATGAATGATCAGAAATTATTAGATATTTTGTTATTAAAAAATGTAAGAATATTTGGAAAATCTCCAAGTATGCCAGGATTTTTCACTTCATTACTTTTGTCATGGCTCCCTATGTTTTTATTAATAGGAATATGGATATTTTTTATAAGACAATTACAATCTGGAGGAAAAAATGCAATGTCCTTCGGAAGAGATAAGTCAAAAATGTTATCAGAAAATAAAATCAAAACTACTTTTTCTGATGTTGCAGGATGTGATGAAGCAAAGGAAGAAGTGCAAGAATTAGTTGAATATTTGAAAAATCCAAAAAAATTTAAAAAGTTAGGTGGAAAAATACCTAAAGGTGTTTTATTAGTTGGGCCTCCAGGAACAGGAAAAACTTTACTAGCTAAAGCTGTTTCAGGTGAAGCAAAAGTTCCATTTTTTACTATATCAGGATCAGATTTTGTAGAAATGTTTGTTGGTGTTGGTGCATCTAGAGTTAGAGACATGTTTGAAAATGCAAGAAAATATTCTCCATGTATAATATTTATAGATGAAATCGATGCTGTAGGTAGACAAAGAGGTTCTGGGTTAGGGGGAGGGCATGATGAAAGAGAACAAACTTTAAATCAAATATTGGTAGAAATGGATGGTTTTGAACAAAATAAAGGAGTTATATTAATTGCTGCTACTAATAGACCAGATGTTTTGGATCCAGCTTTATTGAGACCTGGCAGATTTGATAGAAGAATATTAGTTTCTTTGCCAGATTTAAAAGGAAGAAAACAAATATTAAAAGTTCATATGAAAAATGTTTTGATTAAAAAAGACGTTTCTACTTCTATTTTAGCCAGAGGAACCCCTGGATTTTCCGGCGCAGATTTAGCTAATTTAGTAAATGAAGCTGCATTGTTATCTGCAAGATTGAATAAAAAGAATGTTTCTATGTCAGAACTAGAAATATCTAAAGATAAAATAATTATGGGGTCAGAGAGAAAATCTATAATTATGACAAAGCAACAAAAAGAATGTACAGCATATCATGAAGCAGGTCACGTAATTGTAGGTAGATTAGTTCCTGATCATGATCCAGCTCACAAAGTAACGATAATCCCCAGAGGGATGTCTTTAGGTTCTACACTTTTCTTACCTGTAGATGATCAATTAAACGTTAGTAAGCAGAAATTAGAAAGTAAAATAGCTACTTTATATGGTGGCAGATTAGCTGAAGAAATAATTTATGGGTCTAAAAATATTTCTACTGGAGCTTTTCATGATATTAAAATGGCTACTAGTATAGCTAGAAATATGGTCACTCAGTGGGGATTTTCCAAAAGACTAGGTCCTATATTATATACTAAAGAAAAAGAAGAAATATTTTTAGGTAAAAACATCTCAATTGCATCTAATATTTCTAATGAAACCATTAGAATAATAGATAAAGAAATAAAATTATTAATAGAATCTAATTATAATAAAGCTTTTAAAATTTTAAAAGATAATATTGACATTCTTCATGCAATGAAGGATGCTTTAATAAAATATGAAACTATTGAATTATTTCAAATAGATGATCTTATGAATAGAAGAACTGTTAGAGAAAATATAAATTCTAATACGTATGATAAAAAATAAAAAATATAATTTTTATATATAGAAATTTTTTATATTACAAAATTTTATAATTTAATTTTGTAAAATATTTTTTATATTTTTTATATTTTTAAAAAAATTAAAAATATTTTTTTAAATGAATAGATTTTCTTTTAATATTTTTTATCAAAATTTTTTACATGTAAATATTTTTTATATTTTGTGTTAAAATTTTTATTTATATATTATTATTTTAAAATTTATTTAAACAAAATTTATTATTTTTTTAATTTTTTTTAACTTTATTGAATAATTTTATTATGTAATTAAATTATAATTTCTTTATGAACAAGAATTATAATTTATTATATATTTTAAAAATATAATTTTAAGGTGATTATGTATGTTATCTTTTTTTCGATTTTTATGGTCATCACCATTTGTTTGAATGTATTAATTATTACGCAGAAAGGAAAAATTTTAGAAATACATGATTTTTATAATGTAAAAAACAAAAATACTTTATTTTTTTTTAATATTTTGAAAAATAATTTAACAAATAAAATTATATCTATTTTATCATTATTTTTTTTCTTTTTCGATTTGATTCTATGTAATTTTATGAATAGAAAATAGCAATTTTATATTGTTTAAAATATGTTTTTAATATTGCCAAGATGGTGAAATGGTATACACGCTATTTTGAGGGAATAGTGCCTTTTTTTAGGCTTACGGGTTCGAATCCCGTTCTTGGTATTAAAAATATATTTTTATTTTTTTTATTTTTTAATTTTAAAATATTTTATTAATAAATTTTAATATTGGATTTTTTAATTTTTTTTTAATATGTTATATACCCCGTAATTTTCGGGGTTTTTTATTTTTTATTATATTTTTATTTATATTAATAAATTTTTTAATTTTAATAATTTTATAAATTTTTTTATAAAAATAATCTTTGCATTATTTTTTTTGTTAAAGGATTTATTTTAATGAATAAAGAAATTTTATCTGTTGTTGAATCTGTTTCTAATGAAAAACAGCTACCAAGAGAAAAAATATTTGAAGCTTTAGAACTTGCTTTATCAGCTGCTACTAAGAAAAAATATAATAAAGAAATTGATGTAATAGTTAAAGTAAATAGAAAATATGGTAGTTTTAAAACTTTTAGAAGATGGACAGTTGTAAACAAAGTAAAGTTTCCTACTAAAGAAATAACTTTGGAAGCAGCGAAAATTGATAATAAAAATATAAAATTAAAAGAATATGTAGAATGTGAGATACATTCTATTGTGTTTAATAGAATTACTACTCAGACTGCTAAACAAATTATAATACAAAAAGTTAAAGAAGCAGAAAAATGTATGATAATAAATAAATTTAAAAAAAATATAAATGAAATCATTACTGGTATAGTTAAAAAGATTAACAGAGATTGTATTTTTTTAGATTTAGGAAATAATGCAGAAGCAATAATAATGAAAAAAGATTTATTACCTAGAGAAAATTTTAGATTAGGAGACAGAGTAAGAGGATTGTTATATTATATACATTCGGAATCTAAAGATGCGCAATTATTTATTAGTAGATCTAAACCTGAAATGTTAATTGAATTATTTAAAATAGAAGTCCCAGAAATAGGAGAAGGATTAATTAAAATAAAAGCGACTGCTAGAGATCCAGGATCTAGAGCAAAAGTTGCAGTACTATCAAATGATAAAAGAATAGATCCTGTTGGAGCTTGTGTGGGCATGAGAGGAGCTAGAGTACAAGCTGTTTCTAGCGAACTTTGTGGTGAAAGAATAGACATAGTGTTATGGGATTCTGATGAAATAAAATTTGTTATAAATTCTATGTCTCCAGCTAATGTTTCTTCTATCATAGTAAATAAAAAAAATCATACTATGGATATAGCAGTAGAATCTATAAATTTGGCTCAAGCTATAGGAAGAAATGGTCAAAATGTAAAGTTGGCTTCTCAGTTAAGTGGGTGGGATTTGAATGTTATGACAACTTCTGAATTAAAAAAAAAACATAAAAAGTGATAAAATTTATAAAATGTTAAAAAAATATATAAATATAATTTTATTTTTAAATTTTTAGTAAAATTATTTTTTGCAAACATATATTAATTATATATATTTTTTTTAGATTAATTTTTTATATATTAAAAATATTTTATTTAAAAATATGTTTTAAAATAATTTTTTTTATAATGTTAAAATTTAATATTATTGTATTTAGGAGAATAAATGAAAAAAAAAATTTTTAAAAATGTCAGAAAAAATAAAAAATGTAATTTATCTAATAAAAAAATATCAAACAAAAAAAAAACTAATAATTTTATAAAATTTAAAAAATATAAAAATTTTTCAAAAATTAAAAATATTAAGAAAAACGTTAATAAAATATCTTGCAAAAATAAAAGTGTGTCAGATATTAAAAAAAATAACGTTAAAAATAATTCTTTTGTTAGAAAAAATTTTTTTAATAAATTTAAAAAAACATCTTTTATAAAAAAAAAAAATAAAAATGAAAAAATTTCTAATATAAAAAAAAATGTAAAGAATAAAAAGTTTTTTATAAAAAATGTTTTAAATAATACAGTTTCTAGTATTGAGAAAAAACATTTCAACAACAAAAAAAAATTGTTTAAACCAAATAATATTAATAAATTTTATAAAAAAAGAAATATTTTCAAAAATAAAAAAATAACTTTTATAAAACAATCTTTTATAAAACCAGATGAAGTAATTAATAAAAACATAGTGTTGACTAAAAATACTTCTATAATAAAACTTTCAAAGTTGTTAGGAACAAAAATAAAAGATATATACAAAAAGTTATTAATTTTAAAATTAGATATAAAAAATAATGTTTTAACTTTTAATGATGCAAAATTAATATCACAAAGTTTAGGATATACAGTTACACAAAAAAAATTTTTGAGTATGCAAGATTTGTTTAAAGAAAGCAGAAATTTTCACAATTTAAAAATGAAAAGTAGACCTCCTGTAGTTACTATTATGGGTCACGTGGATCATGGTAAAACTTCGATATTGGATTGTATTAGATCTACTAACATACAAAAAAAAGAACTAGGTGGAATCACTCAAAACATAACAGCATATAATGTAAAAATTAATAATAAAAATATTACTTTTTTGGATACACCTGGTCATGAAGTATTTTCTAATATGAGATCTAGAGGAGCTAAAATTACAGATTTAATTGTTTTGGTAGTAGCAGCAGATGATGGAATAATGCCTCAAACTATAGAAGCAATAGAACATGCTAAAATTTCAAAAGTTCCAATAATAATAGCAATAAATAAAATAGATAAAGTTGGAAACAATATAGATTTTATAAAAAATGAATTAATGAAATATAAAATAGTTTCTGAAGATTTAGGAGGAGATAATATATTTGTATTAGTTTCAGCAAAATATAATAAAGGCATTAAATCTTTATTAGATGCTATTTTTTTACAAACAGAGATGTTAGAGTTAAAAGCATTTTATAAATGTATATCTAAAGGTGTTGTAATAGAATCTTTTTTAGATAAAAATATAGGAATAATTTCTACTGTTTTAGTTCAAGAAGGAACTCTAAAAGTTGGAGATTTTATTATATGCGGTTTTGAATATGGAAAAATTAAATCAATAAGAGACGGTTTTGGAAATTTATTAAAATGCGCTACTCCTTCTATACCTGTCAATATATTAGGATTATCTGGTATACCTATTTCTGGAAGTGAATTTGTTGTAATAAAAGATGAAAAAAAAGCTAAAGATTTAATAAATTATAAAAAAAATAAAAATAAACAAAATAAATTTTTTTTAGAAAAAGAGATTGAAAAAGAGTTTTTCTTAGAAAATATGAAAACAAAACATTTTCATGGAATAAATTTATTAGTAAAAGCTGAATCACAAGGTTCTTTAGAAGCAATATGTAATAAAATTTCTAATATTTCAAATAAAGATTTTGTTATAAAAATAATTAGTTCTAGTGTTGGATCTATAAATGAATCTGATGTTTCATTAGCTATCACTTCAAAGTCAATAATTTTAGCTTTTAATGTTTATCCTAATGTTATTGCAAAAAAAATAATTTTATTTAATAAGTTAGATATTAGATATCATTCTATAATATACAATTTATTAAATGAAATAAAATTGTTAAAAAAAAATTTTTTGCAATCTAATACTAAGAATATATTGTCTGGTATAGCAAGAGTAACAAATATTTTTAAAGTTTCTAATGTAATATTAGTTGCAGGTTGTAAAATTATTAAAGGATTTGTTAGAAGAAATTATTATGTAGATATAATTAGAAATAAAAAAATTATATTTAGTAGTAAAATATCTTCTATAAAGCATTTTAAAAATGATGTAAAAGAAGTTAAAGAAGGTTTAGAATGTGGAATTATTATAAAAAATTTTAATAAAATAAAAATTAAAGACATTTTAGAAGTTTTTAAAAATAAATAAAATTTAATTTTTTTTATTTTTAAAAAAATAAATTAGAGAAAATTATGATTTCTATATGTAATAGACATAACAGCATTTCTACAATTGTTAGAAAAGAAATATCAAATATTTTATATTTTGATATAAACGATAGCAGAATAAATTTTTTAATAACTATTTTAGATGTTGAAATTTCTAAAGATTTCAAATTTGTAAAAATATTTTTTATTACTATGGATATATTAAATAATAAAATTATTAAAAATATTTTAAAAATATTGAATAGTTATAAAAAATATATTAGAAAAATACTTTGTAAAAAAGTTATTTTAAGAATATGCCCTAAATTATATTTTTGTCATGATGATTCTTTTGCGAAAGGATTGAGAATATCTAAAATTTTAAAAAATGCTTTATAAATTTAAATATATATTTAATTAAAATTTTAATTTTTTATAGGTTAATATGATGAGTCAAAAAAATAAAAATGCAAAAATATTTTTGGAATTTGGTAAAAATATTTCAAATTGTGGTTCTACAGAAGTACAAATTGCATTAATAACTTCTAGAATAAAGAGTTTAAGAATGCATTTTAAATTTAATAATAAAGATCATAGTAGTAAAAGAGGATTATTGTGTATGGTTTCAAAAAGGAAAAAACTTTTAAATTATTTAAAAAAAAAATCTTTAACAAAATATATAAATATTACAAACAAATTGTCTATAAGAAGATAATATTTTTTGTTCTTAGGGCTGTAAAAAGCCCTTTTATATTTTATAATATATTTTTATATTTTATATTAAAAAAATTATTAATTAATTAAATTTTATTTATATTATATGTTACATAATATATTAAGGAAATTATTGTGCAAAATTGTATAAAACATAAATTTAAATATGGAGATAACACTGTAATTTTAGAAACAGGAATAATTGCTAAACAAGCAACTTCTTCAGTTATTGTTAATATAAATGACACTGTAGTTTTAGTTACAATAGTTTTTAGTAAAAAAAAACAAGAAGAAAATAATTTTTTTCCTTTAAAAGTTGATTATCAAGAAAGAACATATGCAGCTGGAAGAATACCTGGAGGATTTTTTAGAAGAGAAGGAAGACCTAGTGAAAGTGAAATATTAATAGCAAGATTAATAGATAGATCTATAAGACCACTATTTCCAGAAGGACTTTTAAACGAAATACAAATTGTAGCTACTGTTATTTCTGTAAATACTAATATAAATCCAGATATAGTTGCTATTATAGGTGTATCTTCAGCATTAAGTATTTCAGGAATTCCGTGTTTTGGACCTATAGGAGTAGCAAGAGTAGGATTAATAAATAAAAAATTTTGTTTAAACCCGACTGTAAAAAATATGAAATTTAGTGAATTAGATTTAATAGTATCTTGCAACAAAACTTCTATATTAATGATTGAAGCAGAAGCAAAAATGTTATCTGAAAAGAAAATTTTAAATTCTATTATATTTGGCTTTGAACACCAAAAAAAACTTATTAAAAATATTTTAATATTTTCAAAAAAAGTAAAAAAACCTAAAATATTTTTTAATTTATTTTTAAGTAAAAAAACATTATTTACAAAAATTAATAGATTATATAAAAAAGCATTTTTTAACGCATTTTTTATAAAATCAAAGTCTGAAAGAGAAGAAAAAATTGATTTAATAAAAAATGAAATTATAGATTTTATAAATTCAAAGTATACTAAATATAATAAAATAGAAATAGAGAATACAATAAATTCAGTAGAAAAAAGTGTTTTTAGAAATATAATAATAAATAATTTTAATAGAATTGATAATAGAGATTTTGATAAAATAAGAAAAATAGATATACATACTGGTAATTTACCTAGAGTGCATGGATCTGCTATATTTACTAGAGGTAATACTCAATCTTTAGTTTCTGTAACATTAGGGACTTCTAGAGATGCACAAAATTTAGATGAAATATTAGGTGATAAAATAGACAATTTTTTATTTCATTATAATTTTCCTTCTTATGCTGTAGGAGAAATAGGTTCTTATGGATCTCCTAAAAGAAGAGAAATAGGTCACGGGAAATTAGCTAAAAAAAGTTTAATTGCTGTTATGCCAGATATAAAGAAATTTCCTTATACTATAAGAATAGTATCAGAAATAACTGAGTCTAATGGATCTTCTTCTATGGCTTCTGTTTGTGGTGCTTCTTTAGCTTTAATGGATGCAGGAGTTCCTATAAAATTTTCGATAGCTGGAATAGCTATGGGATTAATGAAGAAAGATAAAGAATACATAATTTTGTCTGATATATCTGGAGAAGAAGATCGTTTTGGTGATATGGATTTTAAAATATCTGGTAGTTTTATTGGTATAACTTCTTTACAAATGGATATTAAAATAAATGGTGTTACTAAACAAATAATTAAGCAAACATTAAAAAAAGCTAAGTCCGCAAGATTAAAAATTTTAAATATAATGTCAAAGTGTATTAGATTTCCTAAAAAAGAAATTTCTAAATTTGCTCCTAGAATACATATAATTAAAATTAATCCGGATAAAATTAAAGATGTTATAGGTAAAGGAGGATCAGTTATAAGAATGTTAACTGAAGAAACTGGAACTACAATTGAAATAGAAGATGACGGCACTATTAAAATTTCTTCTATTTTACAAGATCAAGCAAAACATGCAATAGAAAAAATAAAAAAAATAACTTCAGAAATAGAAGTTGGTAAAATATATTCCGGCAAAATTACAAAAATAGTTGAATTTGGTGCATTCGTTTCAATTGGATCAGGAAAAGAAGGTTTAGTTCATATTTCACAAATTTCTAATAGAAGAATAAGTAAAGTTTCAAGTTTTTTAAATATAAATCAAAGTGTTTTTGTAAAAGTTTTAGAAATAGATAAAAATGGAAGATTAAGATTAAGTATTAAAGATGCAAAATTTTAATTAATAAAATATTATTTTTGTTTTTTATTAATATTTTTATTATTTTTTAACGGTTTTTAAACTTAATTTATTTTTAGTAAATTTTTTATTTTTTAATATAATTTTATAAATATAAATTGTTTGCCTACATAAAATATGTATGCTATTTTGTTATTTGTATTCACATAATTGAATTTTATAAATATTTTTTTTAAATAATTGTAAATAGAATTTATTATTTTTGTTTAACATAAATAATATTTGTAAATTAAGAGGCATAATATAATTGCATGACTCATAATAAATTTACATTTTCTTCTTTAGGATTAAAAGATTGTTTAGTAAAATCATTAAATGAGATGAAATATTTAACTCCTTCTCCAATTCAAAAATTATGTATACCTTTTTTGTTAAAAGGTATGGATGTTTTAGGAATGGCTCAAACGGGAAGTGGGAAAACAGCTGCTTTTGCTTTACCTCTACTGAACAATATTAAATTAAATTTAAAAATGCCACAAATTCTTGTTTTAACACCTACTAGAGAATTGGCTATACAAGTATCTAAATTTTTTTCTATATTTTCTAAATATATTTTAGGAATAAATGTTTTAGCTTTATATGGAGGTCAAAGATATGAATTACAATTAAAAATATTAAAGTTAGGACCTCAAATTATAGTAGGTACTCCAGGAAGATTATTAGATCATATAAAAAGAGGAACGTTAAATCTTTCTAAATTAAGTAGCTTAGTTTTAGATGAAGCTGATGAAATGTTAAGAATGGGATTTATAGAAGATGTTGAAAATATTTTGTCTAATATTCCTAAATCTCATCAAACCGCTCTTTTTTCTGCTACTATGCCTAATGAAATTAGAAGAATATCAAAAAGATTTATGAATTTTCCGAAAGAAATTAGATTGGAATCTAGTATAAAAAATAGACCTAATATAAAACAAAAGTTTTGCATAATATATGGAAGAAAAACTGATGCATTAATAAAATTTTTAGAAATAAAAAAATTTTCTGCTACTATAATTTTTGTTAAAACAAAAAATGCTACTATTGAAATTTCTGAAATTTTGGAAAAACATGGATATAATAGTTCTGCATTAAATGGAGATATGAATCAGTCAATACGAGAAAAAACTTTAGAGAAATTAAAAGATGGTAGATTAGATATTTTAATAGCTACAGACGTTGCAGCTAGAGGTTTAGACGTAGATAGAATAAGTTTAGTAATAAATTATGATATACCAATGGATGCAGAATCATACATACATAGAATAGGAAGAACTGGTAGAGCAGGCAGATTTGGTGAAGCTTTGTTGTTTGTCGAACCTAGAGAAAGAAGATTGTTATATAATATAGAAAGAATTATAAAAATAAAAATTTTAAGAATAGATTTGCCAAATGTAAAAAATTTAACAAAAAATAGAATAAAAAATTTTACTAATAAAATTAAAGAAGAAATTAAAAGTAAAGATTTAGATATATATAAAAATATATTGAAAAAAATGGACATTACAAAGAAAATTGATTCAGATATTTTATTATCTGCATTGTTTAAAATGGCTCAAAAAGATAGACCTCTTATAATAAAAGAAGATAATAAAATAGATAGAAAAATTTTCAACAAAAAACCTAAAGAAAGATTTTTTTCCAAACATGATAATATAAAATACAGAAAAAAAACATATAATATGGATTTATATAAAATAAGTATTGGAAAAAAAGATGGAATAGAAGTAAGACATATAGTAGGAGCTATAGCAAATGAAGGAAAAATTAATAGCAGCAATATAGGACATATAAAATTATTTGATTTTTATTCTACTTTAGAAATTTCAAAAAATATAAATAAAAAAAATAATTTTTTAAATTCTTTAAAAAATACTAGAATTTTAAATAAACATATAAATATTAGATTGATTTCTAATTTTTATAAAAAAAAATTATTTAATAAAAATTTTAAAAAAAAAGGTTTTAAAAAATATATTTCTAAAAAAAAAATAGTTAATTATAGAAAAAATAAATTTAATTAAAATTTTTTATGTTATTATGCCACTATAGTGGCATATTTTATTTTATTGCTATTGCATCTATTTCTATATCAGAATTTTTAGGTAATTTTGAAACTTCCACGCATGTTCTTGCAGGAAGTTTTTTTGTATATTTTTCAAAAAAACTTTTATATATTTTATTTATAATTTTTATATTTTTTATATCTTTTATAAAAATATTTGTTTTAACAATATTTTTTATTTTTAAATTTTTTTCTTCTATAATATTTTTTATATTTTTTAATATTATATTAGTTTGCTTAATTATATCTTTTGGTATTTTTGTATTTTTTTCATTTATAGCAATTTGACCAGATATCATAAATATTCCTTTTGATTCATATATACTACTATATGGCCCTATTGATTTAACAACATTTTTTTTTATATTATTCATATTATATATTTACAATTACAAAAAATTTATTTTATAAAATAAAAAATGTAATAATTTAAAATATTACACTTTTTTTTAAACTTAATATCATTATTGCTTGTATAACATATATTTTATTTTTTACTTGTTCAAATATTAAGCTATTTTTAGAATTAAATACATCATCTGTTATTTCTAATCCATTTTTAATATTGAATTTTTTAAAAATTTTTTTGGATAATTCTGTTTTTTCATCATGTATAGCAGGCATGCAATGTAGTATTTTTATATCTTGATTTTTTGTTTTTTCTAATAAATTTTTGTTTACTTGATATTTTTTTAATAATTTAATTTTTTTATCTAATTCACGAAAATTTTGATTCATTGATAACCAAGTATCAGTATATATAAAATCTATATTTTTCAATCCTTTTTCTTTATCTTCCGTACAAAATATTTTTGTGTGTTTATTTTTTTTACTATTAATAATATAGTTAATTTCTTTTTTACTTGGTAAAAATTTTTTGTTAGATATCATATTTATTTTAATATCTAAAATATTAGATGCTTCTAAAATAGTGTTTGCTATATTATTTTTACAATCTCCTATATATGCTAAATTTATTTTAGAAAAATTTTCTTTATATTTAGAATATTCTGATATTGTTAACAAATCTGAAAGTATTTGTATTGGATGATACTTATCTGTTAACGCATTCCATACAGGAATTGTAGAATATTTTTTTATTTCTTTTATTATTTTATGACTTGGACCTCTATATTGTATAGCATCATACATACAGTTAAAGATTTTTATTGTATCTTCTATAGATTCTTTTTCGCCCATATGCGTATTTTTAACATCTAAATTTGTAATATTTATTTTTTGATCAAATGCAGATATTTCAAATGCACATCTAGTTCTTGTAGAATTTAATTCAAATATTGAAACTATTTTTTTACCATTTAAAAAAGATTTTTGTTTATTTATTTTTTTTAAATATTTTAACTTTTTTGATAATAATAATATTTTTTTTATTTCATTTTTATTTATATCTTTTAAAGATAATAAACTTTTTTTATATAATGAATTTTTCATAATATATAATATTTTTTAATTTTAGTATCTAATTTTATAGAAGTATTTTTTTTATAAAAAATTTTAGCAAAGCATTCTCATTAAAACTACAAATACTTTTATATAAAGCATTTCCATTTTTTAATTTCCTATTATTTTATTTTTATATAATAATAACAAATTTATTTTTATTTGTTAATTATTTTTAAAAATTTTTATATTTTTTTTAAAAAACTTTTGAATATACATATTATTATTTAATAATAAAAATTATATACATAAATATATTTTTATTTTAAATTTTTTATTGTTAAGCTTAAATATACATTAGTTTTATGATATTGTATGTAAAATAACTAAAAATTTTATTAATTTTTAATAAAAATTTTAGTTATTTTTTTAATATAATATTATATTATAAATATCTTTACTTGTGTATTATAAATTTTTTTAATAAAAATTTTTATATCTTATTTTTTAATTAGTATTAAAAAATTAATGTTTTTAAAATATTTATAATAAATAAATTTTACAATGAAAAATATGAAAAAGAATTATAATCATAAAAAAATAGAAAAAGTATTATATAATTTTTGGGAAAAAAATGGTTATTTTGAATATAAGAAAAATTGTAAAAACAATTTTTGTATACTAATGCCCCCTCCTAATATAACTGGAAACTTACATATGGGTCATGCATTTCAGCATACTATTATGGATATTATAATAAGATATAATAAAATGAATGGAAAAAATATATTATGGCAGCCAGGGATAGATCATGCTGGAATAGCAACACAAATAGTTGTAAAAAATCATTTAATATCAAATATAGAAATTGATAAAAACAATTTTTCTAAAAAAAAATTTTTAGAAACCATATGGAAATGGAAAAACAAGATGTGCAAAAAAATTTGTGCACAAATAAAAAGATTAGGAAGTTCTGTAAATTGGAATAGAATGTGCTTTACTTTAGATAAAAAAATGTCATATTCTGTTAGATTTGCTTTTATTAAATTATTTAAAAAAAAACTTATATATAAAAAAAAATCTTTAGTGAATTGGGATTTCAGCTGTAAAAGCGTTATATCAGACATAGAGATAGAAAAAAAATTTTGTAATGGATTTATGTGGTATATAAAATATTATTTTGTAAATAAAAATTTTTTTAATAATAAGAAAAACTATATAGTTATTGCGACAACTAGACCTGAAACATTGTTAGGAGATGTTGCTGTTGCTATAAATCCAGACGATAATAGATATAAAAACTTAATAGGTAAATATGTTTTAATTCCAATAGTTAACAGAATTGTTAAAATCATATCAGACATAAGAATAGATAAAAAAAAAGGTACTGGATGTGTTAAAATAACTCCAGCACATGATTTTAATGACTATAAAATTGCTAATTGTAATGAATTACCGTTAATAAATATTTTCACGAAATCAGGAAGAATTTCTGACAAGTTTATAATATATTCAAAAAATTGTACTAAAAAAGAAAATTCTCCTAAATTTTTAAAAAATTTAAATATAATTGATGCTAGGAAAAAGATTATAAATTTTTTAAAAAAAAATAATATGTTAAAAAAAGTTTTAAAAACTAAAATAAAAATTTGTGTTGGTGATAGAACTGGATCAATAATAGAACCTAGAATAACAAATCAATGGTTTTTAAAAGTTAAAAAAATTTCTCAAACAGCATTCCAATTAGTAAAAAGTGGAACAATAAAATTTATACCAGATAGTTATAAAAATATTTTTTTTTCTTGGATGAAAAATATAGATGATTGGTGTATATCTAGACAGTTGTTATGGGGCCATAGAATACCTATATGGTATGATAAATATGGTAAAGAATATATAGGAATAAATGAAACAAAAATTAGGAAAAAATATTGTTTATCAAAAAAATTTTTTTTAAAAAAAGAAAATGATGTTTTAGATACTTGGTTTTCTTCTGCTATATTATCTTTTTCATCATTAGGATGGCCGAAAGAAGATAGTTTATTAAAAATGTTTCATCCTACTGATGTATTGGTAAGTGGATTTGATATAATTTTTTTCTGGATATCTAGAATGATTATGCTTACTTTAGTATTGTTAAAAGGAGATAAAAGATTTCCAGTACAAATACCTTTTAAAAAGGTTTATATTACTGGATTAATACGAGATGAGTTAGGTAAAAAAATGTCCAAATCTAAAGGAAATGTAATAGATCCAATTGATATAATTGATGGAATTTCTTTAGAAAAATTATTAAAAAAAAGAACTGTTGGTATGTTTAAAAATTCTATGAAAAATAAAATTATTTCTATTACAAAAAAAAAATTTCCTAATGGTATTGATTCTTATGGTACTGATGCTATAAGATTTACTTTGTCTTCTTTGTCTAGTCCTACAAGAAATATAAATTGGGATATGAAAATATTAAAAGGATATAAAAATTTTTGTAACAAAATTTGGAACATTAGTATTTTTATATTTACAAATGTGTCTTGTAAAGATGTGAAAAAAAAATTTTTTTTTAAAAAATTTAATATAATAGATATCTGGATAATTTCTGAATATAACATTATGATAAAAAAATATAGGTATTATTTAGAAAATTTTAGATTTGATAAAGCTTCTAAGTGTTTATATGATTTTATTTGGAATAATTTTTGTAATTGGTATTTAGAATTTTTAAAAATAGTTTTCAAGTTTTTTTCTAAAAAATATATTTTATATGCTAAACACAATTTAATAAAGATTTTTGAGCTTATATTAATTGCTGCACATCCTATTATTCCATTTATAACTGAATCAATTTGGCAAAATATGAAATCTTTGACTGATTCAGTGTATAAAAGTATTTTGTTAAAAGAATTTCCTAATTATAAAAAAGACTGTGTTGATAAAAAATTAATTTTTTATATTAATGTTATAAAAAAATTTTTAATGTCAATTAGATCTATAAGAAATAAAATAAAAATTAATTTTTCTAAAAAAATTTCTATAGCTATAAAGTTTAATAATATTTTTATAAAAAAATTTTTTTTTGAAAATATGTATTTTTTAATAAAAATGGCTAATCTTAGTAATTTAAAAATTATAGATAATATTAATGTTTATAAAAAATTTTTTATTAAGGTTTTAGATGAAATAGTGATTGTTATTATTTCAAAAAAAAAATATAATAAGAATTTAAATATAAAAGATAATATAAATAAAATAAATAAAATAAAATTTAAAATAAATATTTTGAAAAATAAACTTTTTAATAAAAATTTTATAAAAAATGCTCCAAAAAATATTATAATGTTTGATAAAAATAAACTTATTTACTTAAATAAAAAAATTATAAAAATTATAGAAAAAATCAAAAATTTATAATTTTTTATAAAAAATTTAGCAATATATTTATTTTATTAAAATTTTATTTTATGAAAATTCTAATATATTTTTTTATTTTAAAATTTTTAATATTTTTTAAAATATTTTGTACATATTATATTGGTATATTATAATGAAAACTTTTTCTATAAAAGATATATTTGATAATAAAATAAAAATAAATACAGAAATAAAGATTTATGGCTGGGTTAGAAGTAAAAGAGATTCTAGTATAGGAATATCTTTTATAGATATTTTTGATGGATCTTGCGCAAATATATTGCAAATTGTGGTTAAACCATATTTAAGTAATTATAAAAATAAAATAACAAAATTAACTAGTGGATGTTCAATATATGTTATTGGAACTTTAATATTTTCTAACAGAAAAGAACAAAAATATGAACTTATATCTAAAAAATTAAAAGTTTTTGGTTTTGTAAAACATCCAGATAAGTATCCTATTTCTTTGAAAAAACATACTTTTGAATATTTAAGAAAATTTTCACATTTACGACCAAGAACAAAATTTTTTGGATCTGTGTCTAGAATCAGAAATAGTTTGTTTAATGCAATAAACAATTTTTTTTGTAAAGAAAATTTTGTATGGGTTCCTACACCTATTATAACTGGATTAAATACTGAAGGTTCAGGTGCTATGTTTAAAGTTTATCCATACGATTTTTGTAAAGACAACAATAAATCTTTAAAAAAGAAAAAATTTTTTTTTAATTATTTTTTGACTGTTTCGGGGCAACTTACTTTAGAAACTTATGCTTCTGCTTTATCTAAAGTATATACATTTGGACCAGTATTTAGATCTGAAAATTCAAATACTAAAATACACTTATCTGAATTTTGGATGTTAGAAGTAGAAGCATATTTCTATGATTTAAAAAAAATAATTTTGTTATCTAAAAATATTTTACAACATATATCTAAATATATTTTTAAAAATTGTTATTCTGAAATAAAATTTTTAGAAAAAAGTTTTAATAAAAATATAATTAATAATTTAAAAGATTTAATGACACTAAATTTTGCAGAAATAGATTATAAAGATGTTATTAAATTGTTAAACAAATTAGGAAAGTCAATTTCTTTTGGAGAAGATATATCTTCTGATCAAGAAAAATATATTGTTAACAAATATTTCAAAAAACCTGTAATAATAAAAAATTTTCCAAGAAATTTAAAAGCTTTTTATATGAGGAATAATTCTGACAACATAACAGTTGCTTCTATGGATATTTTTTTACCTAAAGTAGGAGAAGTTATAGGGGGATCTCAAAGAGAAGAAAGATTAAAATTTTTAGATAAAAAATTTTTAGAATTTAATTTAAATAAAAAAAAGTATTGGTGGTATAGAGATTTAAGAAAATATGGTACATCTTTTCATTCAGGATTTGGTGTGGGGTTTGAAAGATTATTGTGTTATATAATAGGATTGGATAATATTAGAGAAGCATCACCTTTTCCTAAAACTCTTGGAAAATTTGATTATTAATTTTATTTGTTTTTAATTAAATTTTTTTCCTAGCATTTTTCCGCCTAATAAATGTATATGCAAATGTTGTACTGTTTGTCTTCCATGTTTATTGCAATTTATTACTATTCTATATCCATTTTTTGCAAATTTTAATTTTTTTGCTATTTTTACTGATGCAGATATCATATTTCCTATTATATTTTTATTTTTTTCATTTATTTCATTTATAGATTTTATTCTCTTGTTAGGTACTATTAAAATATGTATTGGTGATTGAGGATTGATATCTTCAAATGCAGTTATCTCTTTATCTTGATATATTATTTTAGATGGTATTTTTTTATTTATTATTTTATAAAAAATGTTTTTTTTTTTCATATTTTACCTATTTATTTTATATTTTTTTTAATTTATAATTTTGTGGGTTATTAACCCACCATTTTTTAATATTTTAAATATTTCTTTGATGTGGTTATTTTTTATTTTTTAAATATTCTTCCATATCAGTTTTTAAATTATCTGATTTTGTTCCAAAAATTGCTTGCACACCAGAACCGGAAATTATTACTGCAGAAGCTCCTAAACTTTTTATTTTTTCTGTATCTACTTTAGTTTTATTAATTACAGTTATTCTTAATCTTGTTATACATGCATCTAAATTAGCAATATTTTTTTCTCCTCCTAAATAATGTATTAATTTTGGTATTATATTTTTTTCTTTTGAAATTTTTTGTATATTTTTTTCTCTACCCGGAGTATTTAAATTTAACAATTTTATTAGTATAAAGAATGTAAAATAATATATTATACCATAAAATATTCCTATAATTGGAAAAAATAAAATATTATTACTATTGCTACTTAATATCATAAAGTCAATAATTCCATGAGAAAAACTTGCTCCAGCTCTCATATTTAATAATATACATATTGGAAAAGCTAATCCTGATAAAATAGAATGTACTATATATAATATAGGAGCAGTTATCATAAACGCAAATTCAATTGGTTCTGTTATTCCAGTTATAAAAGAAGTTAAAAGAGCTGATAACATTAAGCTTCCTATTTTCTTCTTATTTTCTTTTTTGGAACAATGCCATATTGCTATTGCTGCTCCAGGTAATCCATACATTTTAAATAAAAATCCTCCAGACAATTTTCCAGCTGTTGGATCACCAGCCATATATCTTGCTATGTCTCCATGAAAAATTTGTCCAGAACTATTTATATATTCACCTACTTGCATCTGAAATGGTACGTTCCATATATGATGTAATCCTAAAGGTATTAACGCTCTTTCTACAGAACCATATATAAAAAATGCTAACAATGGATTTTGATATGCAGCCCATTTTGAAAAATGTTGTATTATTTTTCCTATTGGCGGCCAAATTAATGATAAAAATATACCTAATATTATTGAAGATAATCCTGATATTATTGGTATGAATCTTTTACCTGTAAAAAATCCTAAATATTCTGGTAGATTTATTTTATAAAATACATTAAACAAATATGCTGATAATGCTCCTGACAAAATTCCGCCCAAAATTCCTGTGTCTATTAAATTGGTTTGTTTTTCTTCTAAAATATAATTAAAATTTGCAAAAATAGGTAAAGCAACAGAAAACGTTTTTGACATTATTTCATATGAAATAACAGACGCCAAAGCTGCTACACCGTCATTTTTTGTAAATCCTAATGATATTCCAATAGAAAAAATTAAAGGCATATTTTTAAATATTGAACTTCCTGATTCAATCATTATATCTGACATTAATTTAGGCATTATTGAAAAATGAGCTGATCCTATACCCAACAATATTCCTGCAATTGGCAAAACTGATATAGGAAGCATTAAAGATTTTCCTATTTTTTGGAGATTAGAAAAAATATTTTTAAACATATTTAAGAACTCTATTTTTATATTTTATAAAATTATTTTATTATACTGATTGTTTTATGTTTTTATATTTTATAATTTTGTTTTTATTAAAAAATAATATTTATTTTATTTTTATATTAAATAGTGTTTCAAAATTTTCTTTTACTATTTCTGAAAATTTATAAAATTCTATTTTTCTTATTTTTGATATACATTTTGCTATATAATATAAATTTGATGGTTTGTTTTTCTTTCCTCTATATGGTTCTGGAGATAAATATGGAGAATCTGTTTCTATTAGAATTTTATTCAAAGGTATATATTCTATAATTTTTCTTAGTTTGCTTGCATTCTTAAATGTTACAATTCCTGATATAGATATATAAAAATTTAAATCAATTATTTTTTGTAAGTATTTTAAATTTGTTTCATTAAAAGAATGTATTATTCCTCCATATTTATTAATTTTTGAATTTTTTAAAATTTGTATAGTATCTTCTATAGAATTTCTAGTATGTACTATTATAGGTTTTTTTAATTTTTTACTTATTTTTATTTGTTTTATGAACATTTTTTTTTGATTTTTTTTATTTATTTTATTATGTTTAGAATAATCTAAACCTATTTCTCCTATTGCAATTACATTTTTACTTTTTGATCGGTATTCTATTTCTTTTGTTTTAATATTTTTTTCATAATAGAATGGATGTATTCCACAAGAATAAAATATATTTTTTTTATTTTTTAAAAAAATTTTCATTTTGTCAAAATTTTTTAGGGAAGTTGAAACATTCAAAATATATTTTACATTTTTTTTTTTTGATTCTAATAATATATTGTTTAAACTATTTTTTTTTTCTTTATTACATATTTTGTCTAAATGACAATGAGAATCTATTAGTATCATATTTTATATTTTTTTATTAGTTAGTAATTTTTTAATTTTTTAGTATTTTATTCCATTTAAAAACTTGTTCTAATAATATTAAATCATAATTTACTCTATCTATATTAAATAAATTTTTTTCAAATTGTATCCATGATATTATACTATTAAATATAATTTTTTTTTTAAATTTTTTTGATATCATTTTTATTAATTTTTTTTGATCTGTATTTATAACGAATTTTAATATATTTTTTTTATATTTTATAGCATCTAAAAATATTGTATATATTAAGTTTAATAAAAAATTTATTTCTTTTCTTTGAATTATTTTAATAATATTTAGCAATTTTTCATTTTTTATTATATAAAATAATTGTGCATAAAAATGTTTTCTGATTTTCCATAAATTGCTATTTAACATTTTAATAGCAAACAATGGGACATTGTTACTTATTTTTATTGCTTGTTCACAAATTTTTTTATTAAAATTTGTATTTTTTAATAACCATTTTATACTAGTATTTTTTTTTGGATTAATTATATTTACAATATATAATCTACTTTTTAATGTTGATATTATATTTTTAATTTTAGAAGTTTGCAGAAAAAATATTGTATTTTTTGGAGGTTCTTCAATTATTTTTAATAATGTATTGCTTTCTAGCTCTGTTATAAATTCAGAATGTTTTATATATATTATTTTTTTTTTGCAACTTTTAGATGTCAATAATATTTTTTCTATTATTTTTCTTATTTCATTAATTTTTATTTTGTTTAATAAATTGATATTATATATATCAAAGTTTTTGTTTTCATTTATTAGCATACATTCTTTACATTTATTGCAAGCATATTCATTTTGTATATTTTTACAAAATATCCATTTTTTTATACTTAATATTAATTTATTGATTCCAATATTATTATCAGAATTTAACATAACAGCGCTATGCTGCCTTTTTTTTATCATGTTTATTATTTTTATATAATATTGCGATAACCATGGATATAATTTATTTTGCATTTTTGTTTAACCAATTAATAAATTTCTTTTTTAATTTTTTTTTTACATATTTTTTTTCTAAAGAAGCATTTATAATTATTTTTTTAGATATTTTTTTTATTTCTTTTAAGTAGTTTTTTCTAACTTTTATAAAAAATTTTATTCCTTTTTTTTCAATCCTATCAATGTTTTTTCTTTTTATAATTCTATTTAAACCTATTGAAGGAATAGTATCAAAATATATTGTTAAATCAGGTTGAAAATTTTTTATTAACATTTTTGTTAGATTTTTTATTAATTTTTTATTTTTTTTTTTTACTGATTGATAAGCTATTGTAGATAAATTATATCTATCAGAAATTATCCAATTTCCATTTTTTAGCTCTGGAATTATTTTATTTTTTATTAACTGCATTCTAGATGCATAAAATAAAAGTATTTCTGTTTCATCCGAAATCTTATCATTTTTTATTTCTTGTTTTATGATTGATCGTAATTTTTCAGATATTATAGTGCCTCCAGGTTCTCTTACACAAATTATATTTTCTATATTTTTTTTTTTTAATATCTGTTTTAAATATATTAACATTTCTGTTTTTCCAGAACCTTCTATTCCTTCTAAGACTATAAATTTATTTTTTTTCATGTTTTTTTTTTAATATATATTTTTCAATATTTTCTATAGTATCTAATTTTTCTATTTCTTCATCTTTTATTTTTACATTAAATTTTTCTTCTATGTTCATAACAAGCTCTATTTTTTCTAAAGAATCTATTTCTATATTTTTTTTTAATGAAAAATTTTTTTTTATTTTTTTTATTTTTATTTCAAATTGTTCTGATATAATTTTTTTTATTAAATTTGTTATTTTTTTCATTTTTTTTCCTATATTTTTTTCAGTTATTTCATATACATACCGCCATTTACATGTATTGTTTGTCCAGTTATATAAGATGATTTTTTTGATATTAAAAACATTGCTACATTAGATATATCTTTTACCTCCCCGAATCTTTTTACTGGTATTTTATTTAAATAAATTTTTTTTTTATATTTTTTTATATTTTTTGTCATTTTTGTTTTAATAAATCCTGGGGATATTACATTTGATGTAATTCCATACTTTGCTACCTCTAAAGCTAGTGATTTGTTGAAACCTATTATTCCATATTTAGATGCAGAATAATTAGATTGCCCTATATTTCCTACATCACCTATTATTGATCCTATATGTACTATTCTTCCATATTGGTTTTTTATCATATATTTTATTACACATTTTGAAATTAAAAATGTAGACATCAAATTAATATTTATTACATTTATCCAATCTTTTTCTTTCATATTAATAATCATATTATCTTTTTTTATTCCTGCATTATTTATTAATATGTCTATTGAACCAAAAAGATTATATATTTTTAAAATTGCGTGTTTTACATGTTTATAGTTTTTAAAATTTATTAAAAATCTTTGTTTTTTATTTTTAATAAATTTTTTCATATTTTTTAATCCATTAGTTGACGAAGTGGTTCCAACGACTTTAATTCCTTTTTTTAAAAATTTTTTAGATATTTCTTTTCCTATTCCAGAACTAGCACCGGTTACTATAGCTATTTTTTTTTTAATTTTCAATTTTTTTTTTTGCATATAAAATTTTTTTTTTACTATTTATTGTTATAATTTTTATGTTTTTAAAATATTTTTTAATAAAAATTTGTTTAGTGCTCATTTCTAAAAATAATTTTATATTTTTTTTTATAATATAATCAATACATGATTTCCATTTTACTTTTTTATATAATTGTTTACACAAATATTTTTTTATATTCTTTTTTTTGTATATTTTTTTTGCATCCACATTATTTATTATTTTATATTTTGGATTTTTAAAGTGTATTTTTTTTAAGAAATATAAATATTTTTTTTTTATAGATTTAGCAATACTAGAATGTACTGGTACAGATATTGGAACAATAAAATTTTTTTTTGAACCATATTTTTTACATAATTTTTCAGCTTTATCTACCGATGTTTTATCACCTGATATCACAATTATTTTTTTAGAATTTACAGAAGCTACTTCTACTATTTTTTTGCTAGAGCATTTTTTACAAATTTTTAAAATTTTCTTTTCTTCAATTCCAAATATTATTTTTGTAGAAATTTTTCTTTTTTTTGATATGCTTTCCATAAGTTTTCCTCTTGACTTTACTAATTTTAAGCAAGTATTAAAACTTATAGCATTTGCACATATTAATGATGAATATTCTCCTAAGCTATGTCCTGCTATTATATTAGGTTGTATATTTATATATTTTGCCCATAATTTATATATTGATATTGATATTGTAATTATTATAGGTTGTAAATATCTATTTTTTATTTTTTTTATAGGAATTTTATTAATATTTTTCCATATATTGTAGTTTATTGTTTCTGATGCTTCTTCAAATATATTTTTTATTAATTTAATTTTATATAATTGTTTAAGTTTTTTTTTATTATACGTATTTTGTCCAGGGAAAATTATAGAAAAATTCATTTTATATTTTTTTTTATTTAAAACTTTCTTCCTTTATAAAAGTTTTTTTTTGTTAAATGATGTCTTATATGTTTTTCTTTAGAATGTTTATCTACAGATATTTGCATTAATTTACATTTATCATGAGATCTTCTCATATTTCTTTTTGATCTAGAATGTTTACTTTTTTGTACTGCCATAAATTACTCCTGTTAATTAAAAATTTTTTTTAAATTTAATGTGTTAATACTATTTTTTTTTGCTATTATACTGATTTTTTTATTTGTTTTAGGATGCAAAAAACATATTTGTAATGCATGAAGAAACAATTCTTTATTTTTTATATTAATTTTTTTATCTAAATTTTTATTACCATATCTATTATCATTTATTATTGGATGACCTATTTGTGCAGTATGCACTCTTATTTGATGTGTTCTACCAGTTATTGGATATATTTTTAATATAGTAGCATTTTTATACTTTTTTTCTACTTTAAATATTGTTTTTGATTTTTTCCCATTTTTACTAACTAAAACTAATCTTTTTCCAAATATATTTTGCGTTTTTAGTAATGGAAAATTTATTTTTTTATATTTTATAGGCCACAAACCATGAACAATAGCAGTATATGTTTTTTTAATTCTTCTATTTTTTATTTGATTATGTAAAGATTTTAATACAAATTTTTTTTTTGATATTAGTAATACTCCAGAGGTGTCTTTATCTAATCTATGAATCAGTTCTAAATTTTTTTCCATAGGATATATTTTTCTAATCATTTCTATTATTCCAAAATTTATTCCGCTTCCTCCATGTACAGCAATTTTTTTAGGTTTATTTATTGCCATTAAATATTTATCTTCATATAGAATATTGTTTTTTATTATTTTTTTAAAATATGGTATATTTTTTTTTTTTACTATTTTTTTACTTTCTTTATATATTGGTGGTATTCTTATTGTATCATTTTTTTTTAATTTATATTTTGCTTGTATTCTTTTTTTATTTATTCTAATTCTTCCTTTTCTTATTATAGTATATATTGCATTTTTTGAGAATTTTTTTAATTTTTTTTTTAAAAAATTATCTATTCTTTGCCCAATTGAATTTTTTAATATTACAATTTTTTTTACTTTTGTGTATTCATTTTTTTTTTTTATCATATAATTTAATTTTTTATTATATATTAAATTTTTTATATTTTTATATTTTTTTATATAAAAATATAATATTTTTATTTTTATGTAAATTTTATTATAAACATTAATGTTATGATAATATATTTTTTATAATTTTTATATGTGTAAAATATAATTTTATGAAAATAATGTTAATAAATTCTATTTTAAAAGAAGAAACTAGAATTGCAATTTTAGATAATAATAAATTATGTTATTTGAACATAGACAATAATATAAATGTAAATAATAGATATAATATATATAAAGGTAAAATAGTAAAATTTGAAAAAAGTTTAGATGCATTTTTTGTAAATTATGGAAGTAAAAAAAATGGATTTCTACCGATAAAAGAAATTTATAATTTTTTTTTTCATAAAGATTTTCAAAATTTTGTTGATTGTAAAAATAAAACTATATTTTTAAAAAAAGATTTATACGTATTAGTTCAAATATTGAAAGAAGAAACAGGTGATAAAGGTGCTTTTTTAACTACTTATATAAGTTTACCTGGAATATATTCTGTATTAACACCATATAATGTGAATAAAAAGGGAATATCAAAAAAAATAATTGGAAATTCTAGAAGTAAAATAAAAAGTTTTATTTCTTATATAAAAATTCCTAATAAAATGGGTTTTATAATTAGAACAGCTGGATTAAATATTTCTAAAAAAATTATTCAAAAAGATATAAATATAAAAATTAATTTATGGAATAAAATAAAAAAAAAATATAAAAAAATTATACATCCTAGTATTATACATAAAGAAGACGACATAATAATTAAAATTTTTAGAGATTGTTTATATAGTGATGTTGATAAAATAATTATAGATAACATCAAAATATTAAAAAGGATTTATAAATATTTCTTTTTTATAAAAAATATTTCATTTTTAAAAAAAATTTTGATATATAAAAAAAAAATTCCATTATTTATTTTTTACAAAATAGAATCTAAAATTATTAATTTGTTTAAAAGAAAAATAATGTTACAATCTGGAGGATCTATTACTATAGATAGTACTGAAGCTCTAACTGTAATTGATATAAATTCTTTTAAGTCAAAAAAGTTTAATAGTATTGAAGCAACAGCATTTAATACTAATATGGAAGCTATAGAAGAGATATTTTATCAAATAAAAATTAGAAACATAGGAGGATTAATAGTAATAGATTTAATAGATATGGAATTTTTTCAAAATCAAAAAATTTTGTATAATAGATTAAAAAAAATAATTAAAAAAGATACAGCTAGGATAAAATTTAGTAATATATCTAAATTTGGATTACTGGAAATATCTAGACAAAGATTAAAATCTATTTTTATAGAAAATAATTATTATTTATGTAAAAAATGTAATGGGGGTGGGTTTTTATTAAATAATAAATATTTTTTATTATCAATTTTTAGATTGTTAGAAGAAAAAATGTATGAAGATAATACATGTGAAGTAAATGTAATAATTCCTATTGAATCATATAAATATTTAAATAAAGAAAATATAAAATATATTAATAATATTAAAAAAAGACAAAAAGAGAAAAAAATTATCTTTTTTTTTAGTGATAAAATAAAATTTCCGAATTTTTTTATTTTTAATATATATAAAGAAAGAAAAAAAAAAAATAAAATAAAAAAAATTATAAAAATGTATAATACAATTAATACAATTATATATTGATATTTTAATATTTTATTTTTTTATTTTAATAAATATTTTTATTAAAAATAAAAAAAAACCGCAGGAGTATTAGAATATATTTCTCCTGCTTATTTTAAAACATTTTTTATATATTTTATATATCGTATTTTTTATTTTGTAACATATTAGTATTGTTATTTATTAAATTGATTCCTTTTTTACTAAGAATTTCTGATATTTTTTGATCATATATTTCATTATATATTTCATTTTTTTCTTCATTAAATAATTTGTTTTTTGGTGTAGTTAATCTAATATTTTTCAAAAGTATTTTTATAAATATTTCTTCTATTTTTTCTTTTACAATATTTTCTTCTTTTATTCTTTTTTTATAAAATTTATTAACTTTGATTATATAATTTTCATTATTTATTATTTTCATGATAAAATTTCTATTTTGGCTGATAAACATTTTGAAATTTTTAATATTTTTAATATTTCTATTATTTCTTTTGTTTCTATTTTAAAACTTTTTAATGTTTTTAACATTTCTTCTAAATATATATTACTATTTATTATTATTTGTTTTGATTGTATTTTTTTTTTAGTTATTTTTATATTTTCTTGTAAATTTATACATAAATTTTTATAATTTATGGTACATGGTTTAATTTTTATTATTTTATTTGTTAATATTATTCCATTTGTTTGATTTATAAATATTTTCGGTTCTATCGGTATTTTTATATTTATATTTTGTATGTTTGATATTACTTCTACTATATTTTGTTTTATTTTTTTATTATTGAATATAGTTATTTTTTTAGAGTTTATAGGAACAGATGTGTTTGGATAATGTTTATTTATTTCATCACTTATTTGTTTTGCTAATATAAAATTTTCATTTTTTAACTGTAAATTTATTGTATCATTTTTATAAAAATTATTTTGTACTATTTTTTCAATATTTCCTCCATTTAATATTTTTCCAGAATTGTATACTTTATTTAAATTTGACGTTAAAAACGATTTTTTATTATCTATTTTTTCTATTATAATTTTTCCTTGAGCAATAACATAAATTTTATTATCTATTCCTCTTAATGGAGTTAATATTAAAGTTCCTCCTTCTAAACTTTTACAATTTCCTATAGATGAAACTCTTACATCTATTTTTTCACCTATTTCAGAAAATATTGGAAGTTCTGTTGTCACTATAACAGATGCTACGTTTCTTAACTGTAAATTTTTATTTTTTGAAACTTCTACACCTAATTTGTTTAAAATATTTTTTAATGAATTTTCAGTAAATGGAATTTGTGATACTATATCTCCAGTTCCATTTAGTCCTACTACTAGTCCATATCCAATTAATTGATTATCTCTAACCCCGTATATATTTGTTAAATCTTTAATTTTTTGAGCAAAAGAAAATGTACTAGTAAAAATTAATAATAATAAAATAAAAAGTTTGCTAATATTTAATATTTTTTTCATTTATATTTTTGATATATTAAAATAAAATTATTTATTTACAAAATAATTATATTATAAAAAAATTTTTATTTTTTTGTTTTTAATAAAATATTTTGATTATTTTTAAAAAACTTTACAAATTTTTATATTGGTATAATGTGTAAAATGAATCTTTGCCACCAACCCATTTTTTGCACATCTTTTATAAAATCATTTCTTAAATATTCTATTTTAACATTATATATTTTTGTAGAAAGTATTTTATTATCTTTTCTAATATCACTAGGATTTATTATACCTGAAAACTTTATTAGTTCATTTCCTTTGTTAATAACTAGATTTTTTTCTCCAGAAATTACTAAATTTTCGTTTGGTAAAATTTTTTTAATAGTTACTGTGATGATTCCGGATAAAAAATTTTCTGAAAAATTTTGTCCTGCCCCAAATAAACTATTTTCAGATTTTTCATATAATTTAAAAAAATTTTTTATTAATTTAATTATTTTATTAGTTTCTGGTTTTATATTATTTTCTCCTAACGAGCTAATTGCATATCTTTTTACATTATCCGCTGTTTTATTATTTGCAATAGTATTCTCTGCTATTATGACAGATATTAAATCTCCAACTTCATATTTTTTATATTGATCTAATAAAGATCCATATTTTTTTTCTTTAATTTGTTTTTCATCGAATATAGAACTATTATTATTTTCTTTAATAGTATTATCTACATGAACTTTTTTTTCTAACAAATTACTTTTTTCTATATTATTTATATTATATATTTTGAATATAACATATATTATAATAGGAATTAAAAATTTTGTATTTTTCATTTTATTACATATATTAATGTTTTGTTTTATTAGTTTTTTAAGTTATTTTATAAAATTTATAATATAATTTTTATAGTTCACATATTTTTTGTAACATCTTATCAGATACACTTATGGATTTACTGTTTATTTCATATGCTCTTTGTGTTTGTATCATATTTATTAATTCTTCTGCTATATTTACATTAGATTCTTCTAAATAACCTTGTTTTAATTCTCCTGTATCATATGTTCCTGGCACACTTTCGAATGGTTCTCCAGATAATGAAGTTTCTTTATATAAATTTTCTCCTATACTTTCTAATCCATCATTGTTTGCAAATATTGCTAAAGTTATTTGACCAATTTGAATTTTTTCTTTTTGATCATCAATCATAATACTAACTATTCCATTCTTATCTATATATAAATTAGTAAAATTTTCAGGTAACATTATGTTTGGTTTCATTAATAAACCATTCTTGTTAATTAACTTTCTATTTTTATTTATTGTAAAAGATCCATTTCTTGTATATGCTGTGCTTCCATCTGGCATTTGTACTTGAAAAAATCCGTCTCCATTTATTGCTATATCTTTGTTTTCATCTGTTCTTAATAAGTTTCCTTGACTAAAATTTTTTTGTATTTCTCGAGTTTTTGAACCAGCACCTGCATCAAAAAAATTTTCTGAATTTTCTTTTTCATAGTAATTTTTATTTTCATAATTTTTAGATTTATAGACTAAATCTTCAAATACTGCTCTAGATTTTTTAAATCCATTTGTGTTTATATTTGCTAAATTATTCGAAATAATATCCATATTATTTTGTTGTGCATCTAATCCTGTCTTAGCAATCCACATAGATGGTATCATAATTTTTCCTATTTTATTTTTTTAATTGTTTATATTTAATATTTGATTAATTCTTTTTTCATTTTCATTTTGTACAGAAATTGTTTTCATAATTGTTTCAAATATTCTTGATTTATATATTATATTTATAATATTAGATATAGGATTAACATTACTTTCTTCTAAAACACCAGTTTTAATTTTTATATTATTTTTTTCGTTATAATTTTTTTTATAATGTTTATTTTTTATTTTAAACATTCCATTATATATTTCATCTAATTTATTTATATTAATTTTTTGTAATTTTATTTTTCCTATTATATTTTTTTTATAATTTTTATTTTTTTTATAATTGATTATAATTGTTCCGTCACTTTTTATTTTTGGTAAAAAATTTTTAGGTATATATATTGGTTTATTGTGTGTATTGAGCAAAAAATTATTATTTATAACTAGATAATGATCTTTATTAATTTTTATATTTCCATTTCTAGTTAAGTATGTATTTAATTTTTTTGTTTTTGTTTCAAACCATCCATCTTTATCACAAATTGCTAGATCTAATGGTTTATTAGTAGAATTAAATTGTCCTAAAGAATTGTCATAATAATTAATTGTTTTGTTATCTATATTTTTGTTTTTCTTATCATATATTTTTACAAAATAATTAAATTTAGATTTAAATCCTTTAGTAGATAAATTTGCTAAATTGTTATTTATCATTTCTTGATCTTCAAACATCTTATTAGCAAAATCTATGTTAGAATAAATTTTATTTTTCATATCTTTTATTAATATATATTGTTTTTTTAATTTATTTTAGTAAAAAAATTTTTTTATAATATTTTATACTTCATTGTTTTTAAAAAAATTTATTAAATCTGGATTTATGTCTTTTATTAATCCATTTCTAATAGATTTTTTTATATTTTCTGGTAATTTCACTAATGTAGCATATCCTAATTTTCCTTTTGTATTATCTGAAAATATTCCTAAAATATTTCCATTTTCATCTATTTCATAATGACTTAAATATTTTATAGGAGCTCCATCCGTTGTTAATTTGTCAAAAGATGTTGGAAGTTTTTTGTTTGTTGTAATCTTGTCAGATTTAAACATTAATTGACTTAAATAATTATTATCAGAATTTGTGTGAACAAATATTTCATCTCCTTCTATAACTATTGTATTGTCTAATCTATTTAAAAATATAGTATTGTTTACATGTTTTTCGCCATATTTTTTATTTATAGATATTATTTTCCAAGAATCTATTGAGTTTTTTAAAAAATATACGTCTAAATTAATATGTTTTCCAAATTCATCATATATTTTTACAACATGTTTTTTTGTATAAGTAGACGGATCTAAAGGATTAAATTTACTTTCTTCTTTTATTTTTTCATTTATGTTTAAATTTGCATATATTTCTATTTCTTTACTTTTATTTATTTTTGGAACAAATTTTTTTGAAAAATCTATTATTTCTGGAAATGATACATTTTTATTTTCATTTATTTTATTATATAAATAACCAGTTAAATATTTTCCATTATTATCTGTTATTTGTAATTTGCTATTCATTGAGAAATTTTTATTAGGACTTAATGCTACATTTCCATTTTCATCTATTAATCTAAAAAGTCCATATGACATAGCTTGTCTTTTATTTTTTATAGAACTACATATTTCATTAATTAATTTTTTACATTTTTCAGTATATTTTTTATTTTTTATTATATTTTTTTGTTCTATTATTTTATTTATTTTTTTATATTTAATATTAAAATTATTTATATTACTTTTTTTATTTTTTTCTACTAGTTCATTTACTTTATATGTATTATAAAATATTTTTTTGTTAAAATTCATATTTTTTTAGATTTTTAAGTTGTTTATAAATTATTTAATATTTTATTAATAAAAATATATTATTAAAAAACATATTAAATATTAATTAGTTTTATATTATATATTTTTTAAAATAAAATATATAAAAATTTTTTAAAAAAATTTAATTAGTTATTTGCACATAGCAATAGTTTTTAATATCATATATTTCATTGTTTGTATGATTTCTAAATTTGCTTGATATCTTTTTGATGCGTTTAAATAATTTATAGTTTCATTTAAATAATTAACATTAGAAAGTTTTAAATATCCTTTAGAATCTGATAAAGGATGATTAGGATTATATATTTTTTTATATGGATCTTTAGTATCAACTATTTCTTTTATTCTAGTTGTTTCTATGCCATTTTTATTTTTATATATTTCTAATATTGCAACTTTTGCTGTGTATGGATTAAATTTGCCATTTTTATATTCTATACTTTCAGAATTTGCAATATTATTTGTATGTATTTCAATTTTTTTTTCTTCTACATTCATTGATGATGAACACATATTCATCGTATCTATTAGAGACATTTTTTATCCTCGTATAGCTAAATATATATTTTTTATTTTTTTATTTATTAATGCAATATCTAAATCATATTCTAAACTGCTTTGTAAAAATTTTATTTTTTCTTCATTTATATTTATTTTATTATTTGTTTTATAATTATTTTCATGTTTTAAAAACATAGAAATTTTGTTTTTAATTTCATAATTATGTGCTTTCATATGTTTTTTTGAAGTTATAAAAAGTTCATTTTTTTTATTTATAGAAAAAATTTTTTTTTTAATTTTTTCAAAATTTATATCTTTTTTATTATAATTTGGAGTTTCAAAATTTGCAATATTTGATGCAATAAATTCTTCTTTTAATGATCTTAAATTTAAAATTGTTTTATTAATTTCAAAAAAATTATTTATTGTATTTAACATTTTTTATCCTATTTTTTATTTCTTTATAAAAATTATTTTTATAATAGTTTTATATTCTTTTATATAATAATTTTATTATTATATTTTTATAAATAATTTTATATTTTTTATTAATGTATTATATTTTAAAAAATTTATTTTATGAAATTTGTAATTTTAATATATTATATCTAAATATTTTTGTTTTAAAAATAAAAAAATATTATTTAAATATAATATTATTTTGATAATATAAGATTATATTTTTAAAATATATAATTTTGTTATTTTTTTTATATTTTTTTCTAAATTAAAAAAAATATTTTTAATATGTTTGCTAATTATATTAGAAAAATAGGTTAGTTTTTTTCATTTATAGTAAGTAATTTAAGGTAGTAAATTATGGCTTTCTTAAAATCTATATTGTCAATTAGTTTAATAAGTTTTTTTTCTAGATTTGTAGGTTTCATAAGAGATATTTATATTGCTAAATTTTTCGGCGTATCTATGTATACTGATGCTTTTTTTATAGCATTTAAAATACCAAATTTTTTTAGAAAAATTTTATCTGAAGGAGCTTTTTCACAGGTTTTTTTACCAATTTTAATAAAATTAAAAAAAAAAGAAAGTAATAAAGTAGTTAATAAATTTATTTCTAATATATTTGGTTTAATAATATTAATATTGTTAATATTAATATCTTTGGGAGTTTTTTTTGCGTCTAAAATTGTTTGTTTAATTGCGCCTGGTTTTTTGCAAGATATAGAAAAATATAAAATAACAGTTTTTTTACTACAAATAATTTTTCCATACATTTTTTTTATTTGTTTGGTATCATTATCTGCATGCGTTTTAAATGCATGGAATCATTTTTTATCTTCTTCTTTTATGCCAATGTTTTTAAACGTTAGTATGATATTTTTTTCTATTTTTCTTTCACAATATTTTCATCCTAACATATTATCTTTAGGTTTTAGTGTATTATTTGGAGGTTTTATACAGGTAATTTTTCAAATTTTTAATTTATATAGAATTAATAGATTAATTTTTCCGTCTTTTAATTTTAAAAATAAATCAATAAACATATTTTTAAAAAAAATGTTTCCCGCTATGTTAGGAGTTTCAGCAAATCAAATTTCTTTATTATGTAATACTATAATATCTTCATTAATAATTTCTGGATCAGTATCTTGGATATATTATGCAGACAGAATAATTGAATTTCCAGCAGGTATATTAGGAACTTCTTTATCTACTATATTATTACCATATTTGTCTAATTTTTTTTATAAAGATTTAAAGAATAAATTTTTTTATTTATTTGATTGGGGTATTAAGTTAAGTATAATAATATCTGTTCCCAGCTCTCTATTTGTAGCACTTTTTTCTAAATATATAATATTTACATTATTTCAATATGGAAATTTTAATTCAGAAGATACTTTTATGACACAAAAGACTTTAATAGCATATTCTTTTGGTTTGATTTCTATGGTATTAACTAAAGTGTTAGTATCTGCTTTTTATGCCAGGCAAGATGCTTCTACTCCTATGAAAATATCTATATTTACTATAATATCTTCTCAAATTATGAATATATTTTTAGTAAATAAACTTCAACATGTTGGTTTAGCATTGTCATTTAGTATAGGATCTTGGGTAAATTTATTATTTTTATTCTATTATTTAAAAAAAAAAAAAATATTTTTTTTTAAAAAAAGTTGGTGGAAGTTCTTATTTTATATAATTTGTTCTATGTTAGTAATGACTTTAACAATGTATTTTATAAAAAATATTTTTGTAAATGTATATATGTACAATAATATGTTAATTAGAGCTTTATATTTATTATTATTTGTATTAATTTCTTTTTTTTCTTATTTTTTTTCTTTATTTATATTTGGATTTGATTTTATAAAATTTTATAATGTAATAAAAAAAATTAAATATGATTAAAAAAATTTAAAATAACAAATTTTAGGAGGAAGAGAGATTCGAACTCTCGGATGATTTCTCATCGGCGGTTTTCAAGACCGCTGCCTTAAACCACTCGGCCATTCCTCCAATTTTTTGTATTTAGTAAGATAGAATTAAATATTATAACTTATTTTATTATAAAAATTTTAAAATAGATAGTAAAAAATATTAATTTGATTTATTTTTCTTTTATGTTATTATTTAAAAGAAATTATTTTTTGAAATTGTACTTTTATATAAAATGGCGTATTGACAGATTGGATATGTGTCGGATTGCAAATCCGAAAAACTCGGTTCGATTCCGGGATACGCCTAAAAATTTTATTTTTAACAATTTTTATATATAAAAATTGCCCAGATGGTGAAATTGGTAAACACAAGGGACTTAAAATCCCTCGGCTTTTTTTAGCTTTGCGGGTTCGATTCCCGCTCTGGGTAATATTTTTTGTTATTTTAATTTTTATATAATTTTACTTTTTAATTTTTTAAATGTAAAAAATTTTATATGAATAAACATATTTTTGAATTTTATGGAAAAAATTTTACTTTTTTGGTTTTAAATTTATATAAATATAATTTAAAATATTTTGAGTTTTATATAAAAAAAAAAATTTTAGAGTTTCCAAATATTTTAAAAAAAGCTCCAATCATAATAAATATTAAATTTTATATGGAAATATCAGATTGGTTGTTAATAAAAAATTTAATTTTATCTTTTAAATTTAAAATAATTGCTTTTTGTGAATGTGAAAATTTTAATTTAAAAAATTATATAATTAATTCTGGTATACCATATTTAAATATAATTAGAAACAATTTTATATTTAATATTAAAAAAAAAAAAAATAAAAAATATAAAGATAAAAATAATAAATTTAGCAAAACTGTTGTAATAAATAATCCTGTCAGATCAGGTCAAAAAATTTATGCAGAAAATTCTGATTTAATAATAATTAATAATGTTAGTTATGGAGCTGAAATAATTTCTAGTAGAAATATACATATATATGGCATTTTGAGAGGGAAAGCTATAGCTGGATCATTAGGTGATTTGTCTGCTAAAATTTTTTGTAAATCTTGTTTTCCTGAACTTATAGCTATTTATAGTAATTACTGGTTATATGATCAGATTCCTAAAGAATTTATTGGTACATCGTCTTATTTTTTTTTAAAAGATAATAATTTACGTGTAAAAAAAATATAATTGTAAAATATTTTTATAATAATGGAAATTATATCAATGAGCAGAATAGTTGTAGTAACTTCAGGTAAAGGTGGAGTTGGTAAAACTACCACAAGTGCTTCTATAGCTGTAGGGTTAGCAAAATTTGGAAATAAAACTGTAGTTATAGATTTTGATATAGGATTAAGGAATTTAGACTTAGTAATGGGTTGTGAAAGAAGAGTAGTATATGATTTTGTTAATGTATTAAATAATGATGTTTCTATGGAGCAAGCATTAATAAAAGACAAAAGAATAGATGATTTATATATATTGCCAGCTTCCCAAACTAGAGATAAAAGTGTTTTAACAAAAGATTCAGTTAATAGAGTATTTAAAGAATTGTCTGATATGAATTTTAAGTTCATTATTTGTGATTCTCCTGCTGGAATAGAAAATGGTGCTATTATATCAATATATTTTGCAGACGATGCAATAATAGTAGCAAATCCAGAAATATCTTCGGTTAGAGATTCTGATAGAATGTTAGGTATAATATCATCTACTTCTAAGAGATCAGAAAACGGTGAAGATCCTATATCTGAACATTTAATATTAACTAGATATGATCAAGAAAGAGTAAATTCTGGTCAAATGTTGAGCGTAGACGATGTTTTAGAAATTTTAAAAATTCCTATAATAGGTATTATACCTGAAGATTCTTCGATATTACATGCATCTAATAAAGGAACTCCAATAATTTTAGATAAAAATTCTATTTCCGGAAAATCTTATGAAGATACTGTTAAAAGATTTTTAGGAAAAAATATTCCTATGAAATTTTATAAAAAAGAAAAAAGTTTTTTAAAATGGTTATTTTGGAGATAAAATATTATGTCATTTTTATATTTTTTTTATTCTAATCATAAAAAGACAGCTAATATAGCAAAAAAAAGATTAAATTATATAATTTCTAAAAAAAAAAGAAATAGTTTCAAGATAAATTGTTTAAAAAATTTAAAAAATGACATACTTACAGCAGTAAAAAAAAATTTAAAAACAGATATTAATATTTGTAAAATTAAAATGAATGAAAAAAAAAATAAAAGTTTTTATATCATAGAGTTAAATATAAATTTTTTAGAAAAAAAATAAATTAAAAAATTTTAATTAAATATTTAGGTTGTGATTTTATATCATTTCTAAAATAATATTTCTTCAACATTTTTTTTGTAATATTTATCATATATTTAGCATTAGGAAAATTTATTTTAAAAAAATATATTTTATGTTTATATTTTTGTTTGTATAATTCTTTTTGTATTTTTTGTTTTTTGAATTTTCCGGAAATCACTATATTTTTTTTTTTAACAATTTTTTTTATTATTTTATGAAATTTAATAAATTTTTCTGATTTTTTTCCAATCCAAATTCCATATTTATTTCTATAATATTTTCCATAAAAAAAATTATTGTTTTTATTTTGTAATAAAACTATTATTTTTTTTTTTTTTGAAATTTTCCAACAATTTTCTGCAATTATTTTTAATGAAGATATAGATAATAATTTTATTTTTTTATTTATAAAGAAACTTTTTGCTATTATAGAAGATATTCTAATTCCAGAAAAACTCCCAGGTCCGTTTGAATAAGAAATTGTTTTTATATCGTTTATTTTTATTCTATTTCTTTTTATTATTTTTTTTATCATTGGAAAAATTTTTTCTTCATAATTATTTTTGCATTTATCAAAAATATAATCTATTTTTTTTTTTGTGTATAAAGCAACAGAACAACTTTTATTCGAACTATCTAATGATAAAATATTTTCTTTTATTTTTTTATTTTTATACATTTTTTCATTATTTTTTTTCATTATTTTTCTTTATTCTTACTAATTTTATTTTATATTTGTTTGATTTTATAATAGTAAATTCTAGATTATTTATTTTTATAGTCTTTCCTGTGTTAGGTATGTTTCCTGTATTTGCAATTAATAATCCTGCTAAAGATGCACATTTTTCTTCTTTGTCTACTAATTTACTTACATTTAAAAATTGTTCTAAAGAATGCAAATCTGTATTTCCTTTTACTAACCAACTATTTTTTTCTTCTATTATATCTGGAGTTTCATCTGCATCTGGAAATTCTCCTGCTATAGCTTCTAAAACATCTAATGGTGTAATTAGTCCTTGTATAGCACCAAATTCATTAGTTACTATTACAAAGTTTCCTTTAGATTTTCTTAATGTTTTTAATAAATTTATTGGATCTAGAGTATCTGGTATTATTATTGGAGAAATTTTAGAAGAAAAGCTTAATATGTCTATTTTTTTTTCTAAAGCTATTAACATTTCTTTAGCTCTAACTATACCAACAATTTTATCTAATTCTCCTTTACAAACAGGAAATAAACTATGGGGACTTTTTAACAATTGAGATCTTATTTTACTATTTTTGTGTTCTGAATTAACCCAAGAAATTTCATCTCTTGGTGTCATTATACTTCTTATTGATCTTCCTGATAATGTTAATACTCCGTGCATCATATATCTTTCTTCATCTTTAAATTCTTCAATTTCTTTATTATAATTTATTGAATAATTATTTTTTTTATTATTTTTTTCTTTATAAAATTTATTTTTTTTTTTTTTTGACATTAACTTTATAACTATTTCTGCTAATCTTTTTCTCATAGGAAGACTAGATTGATATTTTATAAAATTTTTTTTGGCTATTTGATTAAATAGTTCTATTAGTGTAGAAAAAACTACAGCTGTATATAGATATCCTTTTGGTATAAAAAATCCAGTAGATTCTGCTATTAAGTTTAGTCCTATCATTAATAAAAAACTTATACATAATAAAACTATAGTTGGATTTTTATTTATAAATTTTGTAATAATTTTTGCTGCATACAACATTATTATCATAGCAATTATCATGGATAATATCATCATAGATAATTTATTCACTACTCCAACTGATGTAATTACTGAATCTAAAGAAAATATTACATCTAATAAAACTATTTGAAATATTACAAATCCAAAACTAGTATATGTTTTATTTTCTATTTTGATTTCTTTTTTATGATCCAATCTATCATTTAGTTCCGTTATAGCTTTGAATAAAAGAAATAAACCTCCTAAAAAAAGTATTATATCTTTACTAGAAAATTTAAATCCAATGATTTCAACAATAATTTTGTTTAAAGTAGTTATCCAAGATATTAAAAATAATAACATTAATCTAATAAATAATGCTATACTTAAACCTATTATTCTAGCCTTTTCTCTTTGATATGGAGGTAATTTATTTGATATAATTGTAATAAATAATAAATTATCTATTCCTAATGTTATTTCTAAAACAATTAAAGTTAATAGACCGGCCCAATTAGACGGATCTAAAATTATATCCATTAAACACTCCAAAAAATTAAATATTATAAATCTTATTTTTAAAAATTTATAATTATATATTTTTAATAAAAAATTTTTTAAATTTTATTAAAAATAAAAAAATTTTAATTTAAATATTTTAAAAATAAAAAAATTTATTTATAAAGCGCCTTTACAACATTTTTGTAAAGGCACATATAAAATCAAGATGATCATAAAATAAAATTAAAAAATTTATAAAATATTATAAAAAAATTATTTTTATTTTATACAGAAGTTACATTAACAGCAGCTGGACCTTTTTGACCATCTTGTATTTCAAATTCTACATTTTGACCTTCTGACAAAGTTTTAAATCCTTCACTTTGTATAGAAGAAAAATGTACAAATACATCTTTACTACCATCTTCTGGTGTTATAAAACCAAAACCTTTAGATTCGTTGAACCACTTAACTTGACCTTTTATCTTTGCCATCTTATTAATTTTTCCTTTGAATATATTTATATAGGTCTGAATGTATAACGTGTAGATAAACTAGAAACATTTGCTGCATGAGGCATGAATTTAAGATTCAAAAGATAAGTAATTTCAACTACTTTGTTCTAAAAATTTTAATTTTAAAATGCCGCACATATACAGAATTGTAACTTGTCTTACCTAACGTGGTTATATAGACCACGATATAAAAATAAATATTTATTTTAAATAAAACATAATTCTTATAGAGAATAACATATTTTTGTATATAAATAAAATTTTTATGCAATATTTTTTATATTTTAATTTTATTTTGTTAAAATTTTTTGTAGTTACAATATAAAATTTTTTGAATATTTTAATAATATTATAAAATTTTTTAATTGTATCTTGTATTTTAATTTATTTTTTTAAAAAATATAATTTTTTACTTTTTCATAATAAAATATATTGAATTTTTTAAATATTTATTTGTGTTTTTACTATATTACTATATATAAATTATATGTTTTAAATAATAATTACACATTATAATTAAAAAAAATTCGAAATATTTTATAAAAATAAAAAATTTAATTTATATAAGTATCTTAAATTTAATATATTTTTAAAATATAACACTTTTAGAATTAATATAATTTTTTATATTATTTTGAAATTTTTGTAAAAAAATTGTTTTCATTTATTAATTATTCGAAAATTAAATATCATAAATAAAATATATTTAAAATTTTTAAATATTTTTTTAAATAAGTTTTGAACATTAAAAAATATTGTACTTTTCATAATTTTTTTATTTTTAGATTTTTAATTTTGTGTTAATTGTAGAAAATAAAATATATATTTTAAAAAGTTATATAAAAATAAAAAAATTATATTTTTATTATTGTTATTACTACTTATAGAAAAATTGTATAAGAATTAAAAAATTTTATATGTTAATTAAAAATATATAATTTTTTTATTTTTTTTTTTTTTTTTTTTTTTTTTTTTTTTTTTTTTTTTTTTTTTTTTTTTTTTTTTTTTTTTTTTTTTTTTTTTTTTTTTTTTTTTTTTTTTTGCTAAATCCATTTTCTTCCATCTTTTTCAATCATTTTTTTAGATAAATACGGCCCCCAACTACCAGATACATATAATTCAGGTTTTTTAGAAACTTTTTTCCAAATATTTACTATGTTATCTATCCATTTCCATGATTGTTTAACTTCATCTATATGCACGAACAAAGATTGATCTCCTAACATGCAATCTAATAATAATTTTTCATAAGATTCTGGAATAGATTTTTTTTTAAAGTTTTTTGAATATGTAAATTTCATTTTAAATTTTTTTAATTCACATTTTTGTTTTAAACTTGGAACTTTGTTTAAAAAATTTAAATATATTTTCTCATTAGGTTCTAATTGTATAATTAATTTATTTGTTTTGGAATTTTTAAAATTATTAAAAGTTTTTGGAATATTATTTTTAAAAACTATTACTATTTTAGAACATTTTTTTTTCAATCTTTTACCAGTTCTTATATAAAATGGAACACCTTTCCATCTATCATTATGTATGTCTATTCTGATAGCAACAAATGTTTCTGTATTAGTATTTTTTTTTTCAAAATTTTCTGACATATATGATGAAACTTTTTTGTTATTTATTTTTCCATGAGAATATTGTCCAATAACAGTTTTTTTTTCTATTTCGTTTTCTTTTATAAAATATAAACTTTTTAATATTTTTATTTTTTCTTTTCTTATATTTTTAGAATTTATTTTTTTGGGTTCTTTCATAGTTATTATACTTAATATTTGCAAAATATGATTTTGAACCATATCTTTCATTTGTCCGGTTTTATTAAAATATTTAAATCTTCCTTCTATTCCTATTTCTTCTGCTATTGTTATTTGAACATGATCAATATGTTTTTTGTTCCAATTGTTATATAATATTGTATTAGAAAATCTTAAATATAATAAATTTATTATAGTATCTTTTCCTAAATAATGATCTATTCTAAATATTTGAGATTCTTTAAAATATTTTCCAATATTTTTATTTATTTTGTTAGATGTTTTTAAACAATTTCCTATAGGTTTTTCTAAAACTATTTTAGAATTTTTTAAATTCAGATTATATTTATATAAACCTTTACATATGTTATGATATAAATTTGAAGGTATTGCAAAATAATTAATTATAATTTTTGTAATATCTAATTTTTTTTTTAATTTAAAAAATTTTTCTGTATCATTAACATTCAAGTTACAAAAACTGAATCTATTTTTAAAAGTGTTCCAAACTTTTTCTTTTATTTTTTCTTTTAAAAATTTTTTTAAAGATGTTTTTATAATTTTTAAAAATTCTTTTTTTTTCCAATTAGCTCTTCCTACACCAATTATTTTTGTGTTTTTATGTAATATTTTTTTTTTGTCTAATTTATATAATGCTGGAATTAATTTTCTTTTAGATAAATCTCCTTTCGCACCAAAAATTACAAAATCACAATTATTATAATTCATATTAAAATTATCCAATTATTTTATTATTTTTTAAATATTTTAATAATACTATATTTAATATATAATTATTATGAATTTTTACTAAATTATTTAAATATAATTTTTTTATTTTTTTTTGTATGTATTTTTTTGAAAATTTTTATTATGTTTTATGTTTTTTAAAAAAAATGGTTTTAAAAAATTAATTTTTTTATATTGTTTTATATTTTAATAATTTTATTTTTGTGTTTGTAGATATTTATTAAAAAATATATTTTAACTTTGTATAAAGGAATTATATGCATAACAATTTAAAAAAAACTAAAATAATAGCAACTATGGGTCCTTCAACAGATAATGTAAAAATTTTAGAAAAAATGATTTTTAGTGGAGTGGATGTTTTTAGATTGAATTTTTCACATGGAAATATTTCAGATCACTTGAAAAAAGTAAAAATGATTTTTTATCTAAGAAAAAAATTAGAATGTAATATAGGAATTTTAGGAGATTTGCAAGGACCTAAAATCAGAATATCAAAATTTATACATAAAAAAATTTTTTTAAAAAAAAATAACATTTTTATATTAGATTATAATTTAAAAAATAAATATGGTAATAAGTTTTCAGTAGGAATAAATTATAAAAATTTATATAAAGATTTATCTATTGGAGATATTTTATTATTAGATGATGGTCGAATTTCTTTAAAAGTTGAATTTATAAAATCAAAAAAAATAATAACTAAGGTAATTATAGGTGGTTTTTTATTAAATAATAAAGGTATAAATAAATTAGGAGGTGGTTTATCTGCAACATCAATTACTAAAAAAGATAAAAGAGACATTATTTTTTCTTCTAAAATAAATTTAGATTATTTAGCAGTTTCTTTTCCAAAATCTTATAAAGACATAAATACTGTTAAAAAATTAATTTCTTCTTATGGGGGAAATACAAAAATAGTAGCAAAAATAGAAAGAGCGGAAGTTATAAAAAATTCTAAAGTTTTAAATAAAATGATTATGGTTTCGGATGCTGTTATGGTTGCTAGAGGCGATTTAGGTGTTGAAATAAATGATTTTGAAATTGCATCAGCACAAAAAAAAATTATTAAAAATACTATTAAATTTAATAAGATAGTTATAACAGCAACTCAAATGATGGAATCAATGATGACTTATCCTTTTCCTACTAGAGCTGAAGTTATGGATGTTTCTAATTCTATATTAGATGGAACAGATGCAGTTATGTTATCAGCAGAAACTGCATCTGGAAAATATCCTATAGAAACTGTTTCATATATGAAAAAAATATGTATTGGAGCTGAAAAAATAATAAAACAAGAATGTTGTAAAAAATTTATTAATACATTAAATAATAATACTGAAGAAATAATATCTTCTTCTGCAATATATATATTAAATAATTTAAAATATATTTCAGTTGGAGCTATTTTTACTAAGTCTAAAAATATCAATTTAATTTCTTCTAGAATTTTTTCTAAAAAGCCAATATTTTTTTTTTCTAATAACAAAAAAGTATTAAATTATATTTCTTTATGTAAAAGTATTATTCCAATGTATATAAAAAAAAATAACAATATAACTAATGTAGATAAATTTATTTCTTTAGAATTGTTAAAAAAAAATTTTATAAAAAAAGATAATTCAATTTTAATTTTTGAATTACAAAACAAAAGTTTTATAAAAAGTAAAAATATAATTAGAATTATACAAGCATAATTTTAATTTTAAAACATATTAATTTTTTTAAAATTTTTAATTATTTTTTCATTATCATAATATTTAATTCTTCTAAAAAAGAATTATTTATTTTATTTGGAGAATTAGTTGTGATACATGATGCAGTTGTTGTTTTAGGAAATGAAATTACATCTCTGATATCAGAACTATTTGTTAACATCATAGTTATTCTGTCTAATCCTAAAGCTATTCCTGCATGTGGAGGAGGGCCATATTTTAAAGCATTTAAAAAAAATCCAAATTTTTTTTTTTGTTTTTTTGTAGATATGTTTATAATTTTAAATATTAATTTTTGCATTTTTATATTATTGATTCTAATAGATCCTCCTCCAATTTCTTCTCCATTTATAATCAAATCATAAGATTTTGATAAAATTTTTTCTGGAAATTTTTTTACTTTATTTATTGATGTTGTTTGTGGTGATGTAAAAGGATGATGTACAACAGAAAAATTTCCATATTTATTTTTTTTAAACATAGGAAAATTTGTTATCCATATTGGCGCAAAAATATTTTTGTCAATTAAATTAAAATCATGAGAAATTTTTTTAATTACTTCACCAAATATTTTATATATTTTTTTATTATTAGATTGATAAATTATGATAATATCATTTTTATTTATTTTGAAAAATTTTATAATTTTTTCTATAACTATTTTGTTTAATATATTTTTTTTATTTAATTTAATATTATCTATATTTTTTTTGTTTATTTTTATAGAAAGTATTTTTTTTATATTATTTTTTTTTATAAAGCTTTCATAAATTTTAATATTTTTTAAAGATAAATTATTTTTTTTTAATATATGTATTCCTAAAATTGTTCTATTTTTTATATTTTCTTTTAAAAAATTGTTTACCATAAAAAATTTTGTAAAATCTATAATTTTTAAAGGATTTCTAATATCTGGTTTATCTGTACCATATTTTTTTATAGATTCTTTATATGTTATTTTTGGAATTTTTTTTAGTTTTATTCCTAAAAATTTTTTCCAAATTTTATATAAAAAATTTTCTATTATTTTTAGTATTTTTTTTTCATTTACAAATGATGCTTCTATGTCTATTTGTGTAAATTCTGGTTGTCTATTTGATCTTAGATCTTCATCTCTAAAACATTTTGCTATTTGATAATATCTGTCAAAACCAGATATCATGATCAATTGTTTAAATATTTGAGGTGATTGTGGTAATGCATAAAATTTTCCTAAATAATTTCTACTCGGTATAATATAATCTCTTGCTCCTTCTGGAGTAGATTTCGTTATTATTGGAGTTTCTATATGTATAAAGTTATTTTTTTGCATAAATTTATGAACTTCATATATTATTTTACTTCTTAATATCAAATTTTTTTTCATTTTATTAGTTCTTAAATCTAAGTATCTATATTTTAATCTATTTTTTTCTTTGTTATTTTTTAACAGATCTATAGGGATGCTTTTAGATTTACTAAATATTTTTATTTTTTCTGCATATATTTCAATATCTCCATTAAAAATATTTTTATTTATATTTTTTTTAGATCTTTTTTTTACCTTCCCAAATATTTGAACACAAAATCCATTTTTTATTTCTTGAATTTTTAAAAAATTTTTATTTTTTTTTAAAATAATTTGTATTTTACCTTTTATATCTTCTATATAAAAAAATATAATATGACCAAAATTTTTTATTTTTGATATCCATCCGCATAGAAATATTTTTTTTCCTATTAATTTTTTTGATACTTTACCACAATATTCTGTTCTCATAATTTTCCTACATATTTTATTTTTATAAAAATATATAATAAAATAATTTAAATTGATTTATATTATCTGCTTCTAAATATTATTCTACCTTTGTCTATATCATAAGGTGTCATTTCTATTGTTACTTTGTCCCCAGTAAGTATTCTTATATAATTTTTTCTCATTTTACCAGATATATGTGCGATTATTGTATGTCCATTGTCTAATTTCACTCTAAACATTGTGTTTGGCAAAGTTTCTACTACTATACCTTGTATTTCTATTTGTTTTTCTTTTATCATAATATTACCTTATTTTATTTATATTATATTTTTTATTTTTGATAAATATTTTTCTGCATCTATTGCTGCCATGCATCCAGAAGAAGATGCAGTTATAGCTTGTTTGTATACATGATCAACAACATCTCCGGCTGCAAATATTCCTGTAACACTTGTAGAAGTAAAATTACCATGTCTGCTATAATTTGTTTTAATATATCCATTTTCCATTTTTAATTTTTTTTTAAATAAATTTGTATTTGGTATATGACCTATAGATACAAATAAACATGCAACTGAAATATTTTTATATTTTTTTGTTTTTTTTGATTTTATTTTTAATTTATTTATTGTAATACTATTTCCATATATTTTTTTTATTTCATAATTTAATAAAATTTTTATATTTTTTTTTTTAGCTACTTTAAATAATCTATATACTAGTATTTTTTCTGCTTTCCATGTGTTTCTTCTATGTATTAAATATATTTTTTTTACTATTTTTGATAAATATATTGCTGATTCTAATGCAGAATTTCCTCCACCTACTATTGCAACAATTTTATTTTTATAAAAAAAACCATCACATAATGCACATGAAGATATACCTTTTCCTATAAATTTTTTTTCAGATTTTATTCCTAATTTTTTTGGTTTAGAACCAGTTGCTATTATTAAGGAAAATGTTTCAAAAACTTTTTCTTCACTAAATAATAAAATTGGATAACTTTCAAAATTTACTTTTATTATATTTTCTTTATATATTTTTGTCCCAAATTTTTTTGAATGTATATAAAATTTTTTCATTAAATTTTTTCCAGAAATCATATTATGTTCAGATGGCCAATTTTCTATTTTATCAGTTGTAGAAAGTTGACCTCCAATTTGATTTCCAGTAATTAGTATTGGATTTAGATTTGCTCGTGATGAGTATATTGATGCAGTATATCCTGCTGGACCTGAGCCTAATATTATTAAATTATTTTTTATTATTTTTTTTTTCATATTATATTTTTAAAAATTATATGCATTCTATAATATTATATTATTATAATTTTTATTTATAAATATATAAAGTTTAATATATTATATTATTATTTTTATAAATTTTATATTATTTTTATTAAATGATATATACTTGAAATATATAAAATATTTTTATACCAAAACAAAAGTTATAATATGCTAGATAAAAATTTATTAAAAAAAAATTTTGATAAAATTTATAAAAAGTTAGAAAGTAGAGGATTCATTTTAAACATAGAATATATTAAAAATATTAATAAAAAAATAAAATTAATTAGATTAGAAAAAGAGAATTTGGAATGTAAAAAAAATAAAATTTCTAAGTTAATTGGAAATTTAAAATTTTGTAAAAAAAATCATAGCAATTTAAAAAAAAAAGTAATAAAATATAACAAAATTTTAGAAAAAAAAAAATTTTTTTTAAAAAATTTAGAAAAAGAATATTTTGAATATTGTTATAATATACCAAATATACCCGATAGTAAAACTCCTATTGGTAAAAGTCATGAAGATAATTTAGAAATTTATAAATGGGGAAAAATCAAAAAATATAATTTTAATATTAAAAGTCATGTAGATTTAGGTCATAAAAAAAAATGTTTAGATTTTTTTAATGCATCAAAAATATCTGGTTCAAATTTTTTTGTTTTAAAAAATAAATTATCTTTATTATATAGATCTTTAATACAATTTATGTTAGATGTTCATGTAGAAAAACATGGATATGAAGAAGTTTATGTTCCATACTTAATTTATAAAAAATGTTTATATGGAACAGGTCAATTACCTAAATTTCATAAAGATTTAATATCTACAAAATTTGATAGAAATAAAAATACTAATTTTTTAGAAGAAAATAAATTATTTTTGATACCAACTTCAGAAGTTCCTTTAACAAATTTATTAATGAATAATGTAATAAAAGAAAAAGATTTACCTTTATATTTTACTACTAGCAGTCCTTGTTTCAGAAATGAACCTACTTCTTATGGGTTGAACAATCAGGGTTTAATAAGAACAAAACAATTTGATAAAGTTGAAATAATGCAAATTGTTCATCCTAAAAATTCTAATTCTTGCTTAGAATTAATTACTACACATGCAGAAAAAATTTTAAAATTATTAAATTTACCATATAGAAAAGTTTCTATATGTACATATGATATTAGTTTTTCTTCTGCAAAGTCATATGATTTAGAAGTTTGGTTTCCTTCTCAAAAGAAATATATAGAAATATCTTCTTGTTCTAATATGACAGATTTTCAAGCTAGAAGAATTAATATAAAATTTTTAGATAAAAATAAAAAAAAAAGATATGTACATACATTAAATGGTTCTGGTTTGGCAATTGGTAGAACTGTAGCTGCTATAATGGAAAATTATCAGTGTTCAAGTGGCAAAATAAAAATACCAAATGTTTTAAAAAAAAATTATATGAGGGGATTAGAATTTATATAAAAAAAAATTTTATTTTAAATAAAACAATTATGTTAAAAAAAAAAGAATATGAATAAAATATATAATTTTAGTGCAGGCCCATCTATGCTGCCAAAAGATGTTATGATAAAAGCAAAAAAAGAGTTTTTAAATTGGAAAAACTTAGGTTCTTCTGTAATAGAGATAAGTCATAGAAGTATTGAATTTATTAAAATGACAGAAATTATAGAAAAAAATTTTAGAAAACTTTTATATATTCCAAGAAATTATGAAATTTTATTTTTGCATGGGGGTGCAAGAGGTCAGTTTTCTGCAGTTCCTATGAATTTATTAAAAAATTGTAATGAAGAAGTAGATTATATAAATACTGGATATTGGTCTATTAGTGCAGCAAATGAAGCTATGAAATATTCTAAAACAAACATAATAGATGTAAAAAGAGTAAAAAATAAAAAGGAATATATTTTAAAAATGTCTAATTGGAATATAAACAATTTTTCTAAGTATGTTCATTATTGTCCTAATGAAACTATAGAAGGAATTGCTATATTTGAAGAACCTAAGTTTTATAACAAAATAATAGTAGGAGATTTTTCATCTACTATATTGTCTAGAAAAATAAACATAAAAAATTATGATCTAATTTATGCGGGATCACAAAAAAATATTGGTCCTGCAGGTATAACAATATTAATAATAAAAAAAAAATTATTATTTAATAAAAACAAATATACTCCTTCTATTTTAGACTATTCTATAAATTATAAAAATAAGTCTATGTTTAATACTCCTTCTACATTTTCATGGTATATGTCTGGTTTAGTTTTTGAATGGATATTGAAAAATGGAGGTATTAAAAAAATGGAAAAAAATAATTTTATAAAATCTAAATTATTATATAATGTTATTGATAATTCTAATTTATATATTAATAATATACATATTAAAAATAGATCTAATGTTAATATAACATTTAAATTAAAATATAATAGTTTAAATGAAAAGTTTTTAGAAGAATCTAAAAAAGCAGGATTTTTATATTTAAAAGGTCATAGTTTTTTTGGAGGTATGAGAGCTTCTGTTTATAATGCTATGCCATTTATTGGGGTAAAAAAATTAGCAAAGTTTATGATAAATTTTGAAAATATTTTTGGATAATTTTTTAATTTATGAAATTTATTTGTTTAAATAAAAATTTTATAGGAAAATTATGAAAAAAAAAATTGTTATAAATCCAATTTTTAAGATAAATGGAGAAGTTAATTTACCTGGTTCTAAAAGTATTTCTAATAGAGTAATTCTTCTTTCTGCTTTATCTAAAGGTAAAACAATATTAAAAAATTTTTTATTTAGCGAAGACACAGAATACATGATATCGGCATTAAAAAAAATAGGTATTTCAATAAAATATAATAGAAATAAAAATGAAGTTTTTGTATTGGGTTCTAAAAATTTTTTTAAAATAAAAAAAAAAATTTCTATTTTTTTAGGTAATGCTGGTACAGCAATTAGACCACTTACTGCAGTGTTTTCCTTATATAAAAATGATGTAAAATTATATGGAAATGATAGAATGAATATTAGACCAATAAAAGATTTAATTAATGCTTTAAAAGATGGTGGAGCTAAAATAAAATATAAAAATGTATATGGTTATCCTCCAATACATATAAAAGGGGGTTTTTCAGGTGGTAAAATTTATTTATATGGTAATATTTCTAGTCAATTTTTGACTTCATTATTGATTGCTTCTCCTTTAGCAAAAAGAAATACAGAAATATTAATAAAAAATAAATTAGTTTCTAAACCATATGTTAAGATTACAATTAGTTTAATGAAAACATTTGGAATAAAAGTTTATAATAAAAACTATTGTTATTTTAAAATTCTTGGTAATCAAGAATATGTTTCACCAAAAAAATTTTTTATAGAAGGAGATGCATCTTCAGCATCTTATTTTTTAGCTGCCGCTGCTATAAAAGGAGGTGAAGTTATAGTACATGGTATTGGAAAAAATAGTATACAAGGAGATATAAAATTTGTAGAAGTATTAAAAAAAATGGGAGCAACAGTTAATATATATAAAAATTATATTTCAGTAAAAAAAAGACATTTAAAATCTGTAGATATGGATATGAACAATATTCCTGATGCAGCAATGACAGTTGCAATTTTAGCTTTGTTTGCTAAAGGTACAACTATAATTAGAAATATTTACAATTGGAGATTAAAAGAAACTGATAGAATATTTGCAATGTCTACAGAATTAAAAAAAATAGGATCTAAAATAAAAACTGGAGAAGATTATATAAAAATTAGTCCTCCAAGTAAATTTGTATCTTCTAAAATAAATACTTATGATGATCATAGAATGGCTATGTGTTTTTCTCTAATAGCATTGTCAGAAAAAAAGATAATTATTTTGAACCCAAATTGTGTTAAAAAAACTTTTCCTAATTATTTTAGTAATTTTTTCACTATAAGCAATTTTAAAAAATAATATTTTTTAAATAAAAAATAATATTTTTTATTTTTATATATTATTATATATAATATTTTTATTAAATAGTAAAATATTTATATTTTTAAAAACATTTTTTTTGAAAGTTGCAAGACTATTATTTTAGTGTTAATTTTAATATTATTATATAATTTTTTTAATATTTTAAAAAAATTTTATAAATGTAATTGGTAATAATTTGTTTTTATATTTTATCTTATTAAAAATATTGTTTTATAAAAAATAATATTTACAAAATTTCATCTAATAAATAAGGAAAATAATTAGTAAAAAAATATAACTATTTTTTGAACGATTCAAAATTTATGTTAAACAACTTTAAAATTTATAAATATGAGTGAATCATTTTCAGAATTATTAAAAAAATCTTTTAAAAAAATTAATACTAAACCTGGTTCTGTAATAAAAGCTACGATTACAAAAATAAAAAAAGATATTGTTATGGTTGATGCTGGATTAAAATCAGAATCAAAGATATTTTTAGATCAATTTAAAAATTCTAATGGAGAAATAACCATAAAAGTTGGAGAAAAAGTTAAGGTAGTTCTTGAAACAGTAGAAGATGGGTTTGGGGAAACAATATTGTCTAGAGAAAAAGCAAAAAGGAAAGAATCTTGGATAAAATTAGAGGAAGCTCACAAAAATGTTTCTACTGTTCAAGGTATAATAAATGGTAAAGTAAAAGGAGGTTTTACTGTAGAATTAAAAGAAATAAAAGCATTTTTACCAGGTTCTTTGGTAGATATTAGACCAGTTAAAGACACTTATAATTTAGAAAGAAAAACTTTAAATTTTAAAGTAATTAAATTAGATAAAAAAAGAAATAATGTAGTTGTTTCTAGAAAAGCAGTGATAGAGTTTGAAAACATAGAAGAAAGAAACAAATTATTAAAAAATTTAAAAGAAGGAGAAAATATTTTCGGAACAGTAAAAAATTTAACAGATTATGGTGCATTTATAGATCTTGGAGGCATAGATGGATTATTACATATAACTGATATGGCGTGGAAAAGAGTAAAACATCCTAGTGAAATTGTAAAATTAGGAGAAAAAATAAAAATAAAAATTTTAAAATTTGATAAAGATAAGGTTAGAGTTTCATTAGGATTAAAACAACTAAGTAAAGATCCTTGGACAAATGTTTCTAAAAAATATCCAGTAGGTACAAAAATATTTGGAAAAGTTACTAATTTAACTGATTATGGGTGTTTTGTAGAAATAGTAGAAGGAGTAGAAGGATTAGTTCATGTTTCAGAAATGGATTGGAATAATAAAAATATACATCCTTCTAAAATAACTAATTTAAATAACAAAATAGAAGTTATGATATTAGATATTGATGAGGATAGAAGAAGAATATCATTAGGAATAAAACAATGTACAGAAAATCCGTGGAAAATTTTTTCTGAAAAATATAAAAAAGGAGATTTAGTAAATGGAAAAATAAAGTCTATAACAGATTTTGGAATATTCGTAGGATTACCAGAAAATGTAGATGGACTAATTCATTTATCTGATATTTCTTGGATTTCTTCAGGAGAAAAATCAGTAAAAAAATATAAAAAAAATGAAAATATTGTTGCAGTAGTTTTACAAGTTGATGTTGATAGAGAAAGAATATCTTTAGGTATAAAACAATTGAAGGAAGATCCATTTGTGTTATTTATGAAAAAATATAAAAAACACTCTATAATATTTGGAAAAGTATACAAAATTGAAAAGCAAAAAATATATTTGGATATTTTTCAAGGAATAAATGCAATATTGAAACTTAATTCAATAAAAACTTTTGATGAAAAAAATATGTTTTTAAAAATTAATGTTGGTGATAATGTTGAATGTGAAATAGACAATTTTGATAAAAAAAATAGAATGGTTAATATATCATTTTCTAAAAAATTTTTAGATAACATTGAAAAAAAATAATTTTTTTTAAATAAAAATAATTGTTTTTTATTAAAAAAATTTTATATAGTATAATTTTAATTTTTATAAAAATTTTATTATTTAAATTAAAAATATTTTTTATTAAAATATTATTATTTGAATTTTTAAATATAATACTAAGTTAAGATAAAATATTTAGGTGAAAGTATGTTAATACTATGTAATTGGAAATTAAATGGTAGAAAAAAAATTCTAAAAAAATTTTTTACAGAATTAAATTATTTATGTATTAAATTTAATATAAAAAATGATATATCTATATCTCCTCCTAATGTATATCTGAGCGAATCATATAATATTTTAAAAAATATTAATAGTAAAATAAGTTTAACATCACAAAATATAGATATTAACTTAGATGGTCCATTTACAGGAGAAACATCTGCTAAGATGTTAAAAGATTTTAATGTAAAATATATTATTGTCGGACATTCAGAAAGAAGAATAAATCATTGTGAAAATGATAATATGATATATACTAAATTTGATATTATAAAAAATAATAATTTTATTCCTGTGTTATGTGTTGGAGAATATTTAAAAGAAAGTATAGAAAAAACTAAATATTTTGTACGAAATCAAATAGATGTTATATTTAATAATATTGGAGAAAAAGCATTTAGAAATGCTATTATAGCATATGAACCAGTATGGTCAATAGGATCTGGAATTTCAGCAGATCCCGATTATGTAAATGATATGCATTTTTTAATAAAAAATTATATAAGTAAAAGAGATAATTTTTTCAAAAAAAATAATATGATAGTACAATATGGAGGATCTATATCCGAAAATAATGTATATGATTTTGTTTCTAAAAAATATATAGATGGAATATTAGTAGGAGGGGCTTCTTTACAAATAAAAACATTATTTCCAATAATAAAAATTTCAGAAAATTTTTCAAAATAATTTTTTAGATAAATTCAACCAATAACGTGTTGAATTTTTCTTTTTGTTTTTTAAAGATTTTTTTATATCAGTGTGTATAATTTTTTCTTTTTTTATTCCTATACATTTTCCTGAAAATCCATCTTTCAAAATTTCGACAGCGTAATGTGCCATTCTAGATGCTAAAATTCTATCATATACAACTGGTGTCCCGCCTCTTTGTATATAACCTAAAATTGTCGCTCTTGTCTCTCTGTTAGTTTTTTTTTCTATATATTTTGCTAAAAATTTTATATCATATAAATTTTCTGTAATAGCTATTACAAAATGTTTTTTTCTTTTTTTTATTCTTTTTTTTATTTCTACTAGTAATTTTTCTTTAGATTTTTTAGTTTCAGGTATTACTAAAAATTCACATCCACTAGCTATTGATGACAATAAAGTTAAATCTCCGCAATTTCTTCCCATAATTTCTACTATAGAAATTCTATTATGAGATGCAGATGTGTCTCTTATTTTGTCAATTGATTGTACTATTGTTTCCAACGCAGTATAATATCCTATTGTATAATCAGTACCAACAACATCGTTGTCAATAGTACTAGGTATACTAATACAAGAAATTCCCATTTCATTTAATTTTTGAGCTCCAGCATAAGAACCATCACCTCCTATTATTATTAAAGCATCTATATTTCTTTTTTGTAAATTTTTTATAGCTATAAGTCTTTTTTTTTTTTTTTTAAATTGTGGAAATCTTGATGATCCTAAAAATGTTCCACCTTTATTAATTATATCAAAAACTTTAGATACTTTTAGTTTTTTAATTTTATTTTTGTATAATCCTAAAAATCCATCTTTTATTCCAAATATTTCGATTCCTAATTGTTTTCCTGTTATAACTATTCCTCTTATAACAGCATTCATTCCCGGAGCATCTCCTCCACTGGTTAATACCCCGATTTTTTTTATCATATTTTTTATAATTGCCTTTGTTAAATTTGTTTTTATAAATAAAAAAATTTTATTGGTTGTATATCATTATCAAATTCATATATAATAGGTCTTCCAGTTGGAATATCTAACTTTAATATATCTTTTTCATCTATATGATGTAAATATTTTATTAACGCGCGTAAAGAATTTCCATGTGCAACTATAATAATTTTTTTCTTTTTCTTTAATTCTGGTAAAATAAATTTATTCCAATATGGCAAAACTCTATTTATAGTACATTTTAAACTTTCCGCTTTTGGTATTAAATTAGTTTCTACATTTGAATATTTTGGATCATTTCCTGGAAAATTTTCATGTTTTATATTAATTTCTGGGGGAACTATTTTGTAACTTCTTCTCCAATTTTGTACTTTTTCTTTTCCATATTTTAAAGTAACATCTTGTTTATTAAGTCCTTGTAAAGATCCATAATGTCTTTCATTTAATCTCCATGATTTATATACTGGTATCCATAGTCGATCCATTTTTTTTAATATTATCCATGTAGTATGTATTGCTCTTTTTAATAATGATGTAAAAGCTAAATCAAACACAAAATTTTTTTTTTTTAATAATTTTGCAGCATTTTTAGCTTCATTTTTTCCTTTTTTTGATAAATTTACATCTGTCCATCCTGTAAACTTGTTCATTTTATTCCAAACACTTTGACCATGTCTTATTAATACTAATTCTATTTTTTTCATATAATATTATCTACATTTTTTTTAAAAAAAAACAAAATTATAATAAAATAATTTTAATACTAAATGTTTTATAAAAAATTTTTTATTATACAATTTATATTATTACTATTTATTTATAAAAACAATATTTATTTTTAATAATTTTTATTACTATATAATTTTAAAAACTATAGAACAAAATTTAACTGTATCTATAGTTTTTTATATTTGTTAAATTTGTATTATTACTCTAGAAAAATCTTCTAACAAATTTTTTATATGTTCTAAAAATTTTATAGAACTTTTCCCGTCTATTACTCTATGGTCATATGATAAAGATAAATATGTCATTGGTCTTATTTTTATTTTATTTTTTATAACTATCGGTCTGTTTTTAATTACATTTATTCCTAATATTGCAGTTTGCGGTGGATTAATTATTGGAGTAGAAAATAAAGAACCAAATATACCTCCATTAGATATAGTGAAATTTCCAGATAACATTTCTGAAATTTTTAAATTTCCATTTTCTGCTTTTTTTTTTAAATATAATATTTTCTTTTCTATTTCTGACATACTCATTGTATCTACATTTTTTATAATTGGAGCAACTAATCCTTTGTTTGTAGATATTGCTATATTTATATCATAATACTTATAATAAGTAATTTTTTCTCCATTTATGGAAGTATTTATCTCTGGAAATTCTTTTAAAGATTCTATAACTGCTTTTATAAAAAATGACATAAATCCTAATTTTGTATTATATTTTTTTTCAAAAACTTTTTTATATTTATTTCTTATATTTATTATTTTTTTCATATTAACTTCATTAAATGTAGTTAACATTATTGAATTGTTTTTTGTATGACTTAATCTTTCAGATATTTTTTTTCTTAAATTACTCATTACAACGACATCACTTTTTCTTTTATTTTTGTCTTTTTTTTCTTCTATATATTTTGTTTCAAAATTTTTTTTAAAAAGTATATTTTTTTTTATTTTTTCATCTTTTATTATTTTTTTTATATCTGTTTTAGTAATTCTATCTTTTTCTATAATACTGTTTATTTTTTTGTTTTTTAAACCATGATTTCTTATAAAACGTCTAGTAGATGGTGAAATTTTTTTTTCATAAATATTTTTTTTTATTTTTACTAACTTTTCTTTAGGATTATTTAAGGATGTTTTTTTTTCAAAATTATTTTTTTTTTCATAAATATTTTCTTTTATTTCTCCTAACTTTTCTTTAGAAAATATTGAAGATCCTCTTTTTTTATAAATTTTTTTTAATAACCCTGTAGATGGAGACTGTACTGACATAATTATTTTATCTGTTTCTATTTCTAATACAGTTTCATTTTTTTTTACTTTATCATATATATTTTTTTTCCATTCTATTATTGTGGCATTAGTTACTGATTCTGGAAATTCTGGTGCATATATTGTTGTAAAATTATATTTCATATTTTGTATTTGTTCCTATAAGAATAAAGATTTTTTTATTATTTTATATTGTTCTTTTTTATGTATTTTTATTGAACCAGTTGATACAGAAGATGAAGAATTTCTACTAATACATATTAGTTTTGAATTATGTGGAATAAGTTTTTTTATATATTTTGATACAAAATTCCATGCACCTTGATTTTTTGGTTCTTCTTGTACCCAAATAAAGTTTTTTGTGTTTTTACAAAATTGTAATATTGAAAATATTTCATTTTTAGGAAACGGGTATAATCTTTCTATTCTTATTATTAATAATTTATCAATATGTTTTTTTGTAGTATAACTATTTAATTCATAAAAAATTTTCCCTGAGCAAAAAATTATTTTTTTTATTTTTTTATAACAAAATTTTTTTTTATAAATTATATTTCTAAATTTTTCTAAATATATATCTTTTAAAGATTTAAATGATTTAGTATTTCTTAACATGGATTTTGGAGACATAATTATTAATGGTGTAATATTTTTTTTGTATATTTGATTTTGTATTATATGATAAATTTGACTAGTATTGGTTGGTTGAACTATTTGTATATTTTTTTCAGATGACATTTGTAGAAATCTTTCTAATCTTGCAGAAGAATGTTCTGGTCCTTGACCTTCATATCCATGCGGTAAAAACATTATTAACCCACATGTTTGACCCCATTTTTTTTTACCTGATGTTATAAATTGGTCTATTATAACTTGAGCGGAATTAGCAAAATCTCCAAATTGTGCTTCCCATATGTTTATTGATTTTTTAGAAGATATAGAATATCCATATTCAAATGCAAGAACAGCTTCTTCAGATAAAGAAGAATTCCATATACAAAAATTATTTTTTTTATTTACATGACATAGTGGTATATAATGAAAATTTTTAGTTTGATCATATACTATAGAATGTCTTTGAAAAAAAGTTCCTCTAGATACATCTTCTCCTGAAATTCTGCATGAAATACCTTTTTTTAATAAATTAGCTATTGAAAGAGCTTCTGCTGCACTCCAATCAAATTTTTTTTTCTCTTTTGACATTAACATTCTATTTTTATATATTTTTTTTACAATTTCATGTAAATGCATATTTTTTGGTATTTTATTTATTTGTATAGACAATTTTTTAAAGTTTTCAAAACTAATTTTTATATTTTTTTTTTTTTTTTTAGAAATATTCTTATTTATAATTTTTTTTGTAAAATGTAGTTTTAATTTATTTTTATATTCAAAATATTTTTTTTCTAAAAATTTTTTATATTTTTTTTTTATATTTTCTATTTCTAAAATAGAAATTTTTCTTTTTTTTATTAATTTTTTTTCATATATTTTATAAACTGGTTTATGTTTTTCTATAATATTATACATTTTAGGTTGTGTTGCTTTTGGATCATCTGATTCATGATGTCCATGTTTTCTATAAGAAATTATATCGATAAACACATCTTTTTTAAATGTTCTTCTAAATTTTAAAGCTAAATTAATTATAAAAATTGATTCTTCTGGAAAATCTGAATTAACATGAAAAACTGGACATGATATCATTTTAGAAATGTCTGTACAATATTTGCTAGATCTCATTTCTGAAATTTTAGATGTAGTAAATCCTATTTGATTATTTATTACAATATGAATTGTTCCTCCTACATCAAATCCTTTTGTTTTTGACATATTTAATGTTTCTTGTATTATACCTTGCCCACTTATGGAAGCATCCCCATGTATTAAAATTGGTAATACACTTTTTTTATTTTTTTCTTTCGAATTTTTCTCTATATAAAATCTTGCAGATCCTATTACTACTGGACAAATAGATTCTAAATGAGATGGATTATTTTTTATTTCTAAAAATATTTTATTTTCTTTATATAAAATTGTTTTTTTATAACCTAAATGATATTTTACATCATCAATTTTATTTTTTTCTTCATAAAAATTTTCAAATTCGTCAAATATTGTGTTTAATGATTTTTTAAATATATTTCTTAAAACATTTATTCTACCTCTATGAGACATTCCTAATATTATATTACTAATATTATTTTTTTTAGAATATTTTATAACTTCTTTTAAAATTGGAATAATTATCTCAGATCCTTCTAAAGAAAATCTTTTAGCTCCTGGAAATTTTATATTTAAATATTTTTCAAAATAATTTGTTATAATTAAATTTTTTAATAATTTTTTATTATTTTTATTATTTATTTTTTTTCTTTTTTTTTTCTCTAAATTATTTTTTATCCATTTTTTTTCTTTTTCTGAAAATATGTGCATATATTCTATACCTATGTGATTAGAATATATTTTTTTCATTTTTTCATATGTTTTTATATAATCTTTTTCAATTTTATTCTTATTATAATTTTTTATTAATAAATTATATTTTTTTTTAAAATATAAAAAATTTTTTATATTTTTACATGTTTTTTTTATAGGATTTGTTTTTGATATTATATGTCCATATGATCTAAAAAAAAATATCAAATTTTTTATATCATGTTTTTCTATTATTTTTTCTTTTTTATTATTTTGTATAATAAATTTTTTAAATATTAATTGAAATTCTTTTTTTACATAAGATTTTTTTTTTAAAAATTTTTTAAATATGTTTTCTAGATAATTATGATTATATAAATGTAAATGTGTAAAAAAATTTTTACTATTTTTATTTTTTTTCATTTTTGATATTTTTTGTTAGTATTTTAAATAATTAAATTGGATTGTGTATATTAACAAATATAGTTTCTATATTATATTTTTTTTGTATCCATTCTCCTAATTTTTTAACACCATCTATTTCTGTTACATGATGACCAGCTGAAAAAAAATATAATTTATATTCGTCAACATAGTGCATAGTTTCTTCTGATACTTCACCAGTTAAAAAAGCATCTACTCCAAAATTAGCCGCATCTGAAATAAATTTTTGTCCCTTTCCACTACACCAAGAAATTGTTTTTATATTTTTTTTTTTAAATTTTGTATTATAACAAAAAGGATTTCTATGATATTTTTTTTTTATATAATTTTTTAATTTTTTATAATTAATTTTTTTTTTAAATTCTCCCCAAAATAAAAAATCATTAATTTTACCTTTAATTTGTATTTTTAATTTTTTTGCTATACATACATTATTTCCAATAGATGTATCTAAATCTAGAGGAGCATGCCAGCAGTATAAATTTATGTTATTTTCTAAAATTAGCTTTAATCTATTTTTATGTATATTTTTTATATTTTTTATTTTATTTTTCCAAAACATTCCATGATGAACTATAATAGCATCTGCATTTTTTAATATTGCAATTTTTATTAATTTTTTACATATACTTACTCCAGTAATTATTTTTTTTATTTTTTTAGCACCTTCTATTTGTAATCCATTATATATACAATCTTTAAATTTTTTCTTGTTTAATTTTTTATTTATTATTTTTTCTAATTCTGAATTTTTCATATTGTTTTATATGTTGTTAAAGAAATAAAAAAATTTTGATATGTTATATATATTAAAATAAAATTTTAAATATATAAAATAAATTATTTAATAATTCTAATGTTTTTTAAAATTATTATATTTATTTTTTATTATATAGGATGTTAAAATGAAAAAAATTGGTATTTTTTTTGGAAGTGACACAGGAAATACAGAAAAAGTTGCTAAAAAAATATTGAAAAAAATTGATTTGAAAGACGTTAACATACATGATATATCAAACTCTTCCAAAGAAACTATAGAAAAATATAATATATTAATTTTGGGAATTCCTACTTGGTATTATGGAGATTTACAATCTGATTGGGATGATTTTTTGCCAATTCTAAAAAATATAAATTTTAATAATAAAACTGTAGCATTGTTTGGTTGTGGGGATCAAGAAGATTATTCAGAATATTTTTGTGACGCTATGGGTACAATATATAAAATTGTTAAAAAAAATGGTGCTAATTTAGTTGGTAAGTGGCCTACAAAAAATTATTTTTTTGATAGTTCTAAAGCTTTATATAACAAAAAAAATTTTGTTGGATTAGCAATAGATGAAGATAGACAACCAAAAAAAACTGATATTAGAATAAATGTATGGGTAAAAAATATTTTATTAGAAATAAATAAGATGATAGAAAAATAATTTTTATAAATTGTAGTATTATTTCTATATGTAGGAATAATACTACTAAATAAATAATTATTTTTTATAAAATTTTTTGTTTTATTAATTTATACTTTTTTTGTTTATCATACTTGCTAAATCTAATACTTTACTAGAATATCCAATTTCATTATCATACCAAGATATTAATTTAACAAAATTTTTATTTAATAAAATTCCTGCTTTTTCATCGAAAATAGATGTAAAAGTACTTCCATTAAAATCTGATGATACTGCTTGATCTTTTACATATTTTATTACATTTTTCATTTTATTTTTTGAATATTTTTTTATAACATTACAAATTTCTTTATATGTGGCAGATTTTTTATATCTTACTGTAAGATCTACAACAGAAACATTTGGTGTAGGAACTCTAAAAGCTATTCCTGTTAATTTACCATAAAGCTCTGGTATAACTTTTCCAACAGCTGCTGCAGCACCAGTATAAGATGGAATTATATTTTGCATAACTCCTCTTCCTCCTCTCCAATCTCTTTTAGATACACCATCTACAGTTTTTTGAGTTGATGTAGTAGCATGTACTGTGGTCATCAATCCTTCTAATATTTCAAATTCGTCATGTATAATTTTTGCTAATGGAGCTAAACAGTTAGTAGTACATGAAGCATTTGATACTATATTTTGACCTTTATATTTATTAAAATTTACTCCTTTTACAAACATAGGTATATTATCTTTTGTAGGAGCTGTTATTATAACTTTTTTAGCCCCTGATAATATATGTTTATTTGCATTTTCTTTATCACAAAATATTCCTGTAGATTCTATTACGACATCCACTAACAATTTTCCCCATGACAAATTTTCTGGATTTTTTTCTGAAGATGTATGTATTTTTTTTCCATCTATTAATAAAATATTTTTATTAACCTCTATTTTTTTTTTGAATTTTCCATGAGTAGAATCATATTTTAATAAATATTTTATATATTTAGTTGTTAATAAATCATTTATTGCTACTACTTCCATATCATTTCTTTTTTGTGCTAATCTAAAAACTAATCTTCCTATTCTTCCAAAACCATTTATTGCAATTCTTATTTTCATATTTTTTCCATATTAATATTATTTTATATAATTTTTTAATTTTTAATTATAATATTATTATATCTATAATAAAATATATTTATACTAAATATTTTTTTAACAATTTTTTTATTTTTATAAAACATAAAATATATATTTAATATTTTATATATTTTTAAAAATTATATAATTATTTTTTTGTAAAAAAATAATTATATAATTTGTTAAGTTGTTTATATTTTGCTTTTGTAAAAATATTTTATATTTTATGTTATAATTTTTAACAAAATATTTTTGTAAAAGAAAATTTAAATAAATAAAATATAAAAAAATGAATAAAATAGTTTATATATCCATGCCAAATAAAAATGTAATACAAGTATTAAAAATAAATGAAAATATGTTTTTTGAGAAAATACAAAATTTTAAGGTATCAGGAAACATTCAACCAATAAATATATTCAAAGAAAAAAAATTATTGTATGTTGGATTAAGATATGAAAATAAAATATTAACATTAAAAATATTAAAAGATGGAACATTAAAAAAAAATAGTGAAATAAATATAAAATATCCAACAAATCACATAAATATAGATTTTAAAAATAAAATTTTGTTTAGTAGTTCATTTCATGGAGATTGTTTAGAATTATATAAAATTAATAAATATGGTATTCCTTATAAAAAATATTATACTATTCATAATATAAGAGGATGTCATTTTTCTTTATTAAACAATTATTATAATTTGTTATTTTTTACTGCATTAAAAGAAGATAAAATTTATTATTTTAATATGTCAAATTTAAAAAAAATACAGAAAAATTTTGTTAATTTCTTTAAATTAGGTAAAAAATTTGGCCCTAGACATTGCACAATACATTCTAATAAAAAAATTTTATATATTATAAATGAGTTGAATAGTACCATATCTACAGTAAAAATTTATAAAAACATGGAAATACTACAAAATATAAGTTTATTACCTAATACAGAAAAAAAATATTGGGCTTCAGAAATACAAATTACTCCATGCAGTAAATATTTATTTGCTTCAGATAGACATAAAAACATTATAACATCTTTTAAAGTAAAAAAAAATTATACATTAAAATTATTAAAATTTTATAATACTGAAATTCAACCTAGAACTTTTAAAATAGATTCTTCAGGAAAATATTTAATAGTAGCAGGAGAAATATCTAATAATATTTCATTATATGAAATAGATAAAAAAAATGGAAATTTGAAGTGTTTAATAAAAAATTTTTTTGTAGGAGGAAACCCAGTATGTGCAATTTTTTTTGATATATAAAATTAATTTATTTCTAATTTTTTTTAAAATTTGTTAATAATATGATTGTGTTATCAAAAAAAAAGTAAATAGACAACACAATCTAAAAAATAATTTTTTTTATTTATATATAGGATATTTTTTACATAATATTTTTACTTTTCTTTTTATAGTATTTATTATATTTTTGTTATTTTTATTTTTTATTATTTTTATAATCCAATGTGATATTTTTGTTGATTCTTTTTCTTTAAATCCTCTTCTCGTAATTGCTGGTGATCCTATTCTAATTCCTGAAGTAATTAAAAAATTTGTAGTGTCATTTGGTATACCATTTTTATTTACTATTATGTTAGCATTAGATAAACAATTTTCTATTTCTATTCCAGTAGTATAATATTTTCTCAAATCCAATAAAAATAAATGGTTAGAAGTTTTTTTAAATACTATTTCAAAATTTTCTTTTTTAAAAATTTTTATCATAGCATTAATATTTTTTATAATTTGTATTTGATAATTTTTAAAATTATTACTTAATGCCTCCTTAAAAGATATTGCTTTTGCTAAAATTGCATGCATTAGAGGACCACCTTGAGTTCCTGGAAAAACAGCAGAATCTATTTTTTTAAAAAGTTTTTCATCATTATAATTAGACATTATAATTCCACCTCTCGGCCCAGACAAAGTTTTATGAGTTGTACTGGTTATAATATGTGCGTGTGGAATTGGATTACTATATAAACCTGATATTATTAATCCTGCTATATGAGATATATCTACTAAGAAATATGCATTAATTTTATCAGCTATCTTTCTAATTTTCTTCCAATTGCAAACTCTAGAATATGAAGAAAAACCTCCAACAATCATTTTTGGTTTGTGTTTAATAGCTAATTTTTCTAATTGTAAATAATCAATTTTTCCATTTTTATTAGTTTCATAATATATAAAATTATACATTCTTCCAGAAAAATTTACTGAAGATCCATGTGTTAAATGTCCTCCATGAGACAACTTCATTCCTAATATTTTATCTCCATTTTTTAATACTGCAAAATATGCAGCAAAATTGGCTTGAGATCCTGAATGTGGTTGTACATTAACATATTTTACTTTAAAAAGTTTTTTTGCCCTACTGATTGCTAAATGTTCAATTTCATCTATATATTTACATCCAGCATAATATCTATTGTTTATATTTCCTTCAGCATATTTATTTGTAAAAATAGAACCTTGAGCTGATAAAATTGCTTTGCTCGCATAATTTTCTGAAGCTATTAAATTTATTTGGTTTTCTTGTCTTTTTTTTTCTTTTTTTAAAATATTAAAAATTTTTTTATCATCTTCAATTTTATTGTTTATATTAAACATTTTTTCCCTATATAATGTATACAAAATTTTTAATATGTTTTATTTATTATTTTTAAATAAATGATTTATTTTATCAATAAGATTTTTATAAGAATATTTATATTGACTATTTTTTGTTAAATTTTTTAAAGTATAATATTTATTTTTTATTTCTTCTTTTCCTATTAATATTATAAATTTTACTTTATTAATATTTGATTTTTTCAATTTTTTTTTTAATCTTTCATTAGAAAAATTTGTCATAATACTTAATTTTGGAAATTTTTTTCTTATTTTTTCTGATATTTTTATTGCTTTTAATAACATTTTTTTTTCTAAAGGTATTATTTCTATATCAATTGTATTTTTTTTTAAAATATTTTTTTTAAAATATTTTTTTAATAACATTAATCTATCTATTCCTATTGCACATCCAAATGCAAAAATATTTCTTTTGTTTAATAAATATGATAACTTATCATAACGCCCCCCGGCACATATTGTATGTTGCGTGTTTAATTTTTTATTTTTCCATTCAAATACTGTATCATTATAATAATTTAATCCTCTTACTAATTGTTTATTTATTTTATATTTTATATTAAATTTTTTTAAAATGTTACATAAATTTTTAAATCTTAATAATGTTTTTTCATTTAAACTATTATATAATAATGGAGCGTCTTTTAAAATTTTTTTTATATTAATATTTTTGCTGTCAAATAATCTGAATGGATTTTTTTTATAATTTTTATTATAATATTTTTCAATAGTTTTTTTTTTATCATTTAAAAAATATTTAAATTTTTTTATATATGTTTTTCTTTCAAATATAGAACCTATAGAATTAATCTCTAAATTTAAACAATTTAATATTCCTAAATTTTCCCATATTTTTTTAGTTATTAAAATTGTTTCTAATTCAATATATATATTATTTATTCCTACAATTTCTATACCAAATTGATTAAATTCTCTATATCTTCCTTTTTGAGTGTTTTCATGTCTAAACATAGAACCTAAATACCACAATTTTTGTATTTTTTTTTTATACAGTAAATTATGTTCTATAATAGATCTTATGCAACCAGATGTTCCCTCTGGTCTTAAAGTTACATTTTTTTTACTTCTATCAATAAAAGAATATGTTTCTTTTTCTATTATATCAGTGTTATTTCCTATAGAAATTTTAAATAATTCAGTATGTTCTAAAACAGGTGTTTTTATTTCTTCATAACAATGTTTTTTTAATATTTTTTTACAAATTTTAACTATATTATTGTATAATAATAGTTCATTACCTATATAATCATTCATACCTTTTATAGATTTTATATTTTTTTTCATAATACTTTTATAATTTTGTAAGATATTAGATATTAATATTTATATTGAAAAATATTAATAAAATAATAATGCAATTTATTTTAATTTTTTATTAAATTATTTTTATATTTTAATATATATTTATATTCTTAACATAAAATATATTTTTTAAAAATTTTATTCAAATTATATTTTATAAAGCATATAAATATATAATATTATTCAATTTTTTTATATTATTTTTTGTTATAAAATATATATTTTCTATATTTTTTTTATTTATATTTTTTTATAACATATAAGGTCATTATAATTATGAATCCTATGATAAATATTGCTACTTCTGCTATTAGAAAAGCTGGAAATTTTATAATAAAATACTATGATTCTAATTTTTTTTTTGAAAAACAAATTGACAAAAATAATTTTTTTTTTAACGAAATTATTAAAAAATCTGAAAATATAATAATTAATGAAATATATAAATATTATCCTAATCATATTTATATAACTAATAGAAATATAAATTATAATTTAAAAACTTCAAAAGTTTGTTGGTTTATAAATTCTTTAGATGGATATTTAAATTTTAATAACAAATTTCCTCATTTTTGTATTTTAATATCAAATTTTGTGAATAAAAAAATTTTTATGTCTGTAATATATGATCCACTAAGAAATGAATTATTTACATCTGTAAAAGGAGAAGGTTCAAAATTAAATGGATATAGAATGAGATGTAATAATAAAATAAATAATGATATCACTTTGTCTGTTCACATTCCAATTAAAAATAATCTTATAAAAGAAAAATATGTAAAAATTATAAATAAACTATTAAAAAAAAATGTTTCTATTAGAATAACAGGATCATATATTTTAGATTTTGCATATGTAGCGTCAGGTAGATTAGATTGTTCAATAATAGAAAAAGAAAATATTTTTAATTTTCTATCTGGAGAATTACAAGTAATAGAATCAGGGGGTTTAACGAATAAAATATTAAATGATCATAATATAAAGAATAGCTCAAATACTATGATAACAGGAAATAACAATAGTATAAAAAGAATAATTTTTTAAAATTTTATAATTTTTTTTAAATTAATGTTTTCGTTTATAAAAAAATAAAATTTATATATTATTAGTTATATTATTTATACAAAAAATTTTATTTTTTTAATAATTAAAAAAATTATATTATTTTTACTTTTAAAAAATACTTTTTAATAAATTAATTATTAATAAGTATATTAATATTTAAAATAAAATTTTTTATATAAAAATTGTGTATAAACTAAATTTATTAAAAATAAAAATATATTAATAAAAAATATGAAAAAAATATTTAGAAAGTTATATAAATCAGAGAATTTAAATTTTTCAGAAAGTTATAAATTATTTAAAAAAATATATTATAAAGAAATAAACGACGTTGAAATAATTTCTGCTATAGTTTTAATAAAATCTAAAAAAGAAAATATATATGAAATTTTAGGAGCTGTTAAAAGTTTTTTAAAAAAAAAAAAATTTTTTAAAAAACCTAGTTATTTATTTTCGGATATCACAGGAACTGGAGGAGATTATCAAAATGATATAAATATTTCAACAATTAGTGCTATAACTGCTGCTGCTGCCGGTTTTAAAATAGCTAAACATTGTAATTATAATATAACTAGTAAATTAGGATCTGCAGATTTTTTAAAAAAAAATAATATAGAAATTAATGTTTCTTCTAAAACATCTAGAAAAAATTTAGATAAATTTAATATATGTTTTTTATTAGCTCCATTGTATTATGATGGATTTAGTCATATAAAAAATATAAGAAAAAAGTTAAAAATAAGAACAATTTTTAACTTAATAGGTCCTTTATTAAATCCATCTAGACCCCCATTATCTGTTATAGGAGTTTATAACTTAAAATTAGTACCAATAATAGCTAAAATTTGTAAAATTCTAAAATATAAAAGAGTTATAATATTACATAGTCAGAATTATGATGAAGTTACTTTACATGGATCTACGTATATAAATGAATTAAAAAATAATAAAATTATAGCATATAAATTATATCCTGAAGACTTTGGATTTAAAACATATTGTAAAAAAAGTTTTTATAAAGATGAAAATTTTATAAAAAATATAATAAAAGGAAAAGGAGAAGATATATATTTAGAAACTATATCTGCAAATGTATCAATACTTTTAAAAACTTTTGGAAAAGAAAATTTAAAAGATAATGCGAAATATATACTTAAATTAATTAAACAAGGAGAAGTTTATAAATTTATGCAAAAAATATCTAATGGAAATAAAATATGAAAAGAAAAATTTTAAAAGATATTTTAAATTATAAAAAAAATTGGGTTAATAATATGAAAAAAATTAATCCAATAAGTACGTTTAAACATTTAATAAAAAAAACTAATGTTAGTTTTAAAAATTCTTTTAAAAAAAAAAACATTTCTTATATTTTAGAAATTAAAAAATCTTCTCCGTCTTTAGGAAAAATATGTAAAAATTTTAATATTGAAAAAATAGTAAAATGCTATAATAAATATGCATCTGCAATATCAGTAATTACGGAAGAAAAATATTTTGATGGTAATTTAAAATACTTAAAGTTTGTTAGAAAAAATACACAACTACCAATTTTGTGTAAAGATTTTTTTATAGATAGTTATCAAATTTATTTATCTAGATTTTTAGGAGCTGATGCTATTTTATTAATGTTATCTATATTGCAAGATGAACAGTACATAAAATTTTCTAATATTGCAAAAACTATGAATTTAGATATTTTAACTGAAATAAATAACAAAGAAGAATTAAATAGAGCAATATATTTAAAAACACAAATTTTTGGTATAAATAATAGAAATTTAAAAAATTTTTGTATAGATATAAATAATACAAAAAATTTATCTGTCTTAATACCAAAAAATAGAATTATAATTAGTGAATCAGGAATATTAAATAACTTTATTGTTAACGATCTTAAAAAATATGTAAATGGATTTTTAATAGGATCTGCTATAATGTCAAAAAGAAATATAAGTTTAGGTGTTAAAAAAATTATTTTTGGCAATCATAAAGTATGTGGAATTACTAGAAAAAAAGATGCAATATATGCTTCTGAAAATGGAGCTTTGTATGCAGGTGTAATTTTTATAAAATCTTCTTATAGAAATGTTAATATAAAAGATGCAAATAAAATTTTTTTTTTAAATTCATTGAAATATGTTGGTGTATTTAAAAATGAAAATATGTATGTGATAAAATATATATCTGAAAAATTTAATTTACATGCAGTACAATTGCATGGTAATGAAGATCAAACATATATAAACAAATTAAAAAAAATTTTAAATAAAGATATTAATATATGGAAAGCAATAGGTATAAAAAATAGAATTTATAACATAAATTATAAAAATGTAAATAAGATTATATTAGATAATTATGTTCCTGGAAGCGGAAAAACATTTAATTGGTCTTTTATAAAAAATATTAATTTAAAAAATAGTTTTTTATCTGGCGGAATTAATAATAAAAATTGTGAACTAGCATTAGATTTAGGATGCTATGGATTAGATATTTGTTCAGGATTAGAAAAAAAAATAAGAATAAAAGATAAAAATAAAATCATAAAAGTATTTTTAAAAATAAAAAATCATATAATTAGAAGAAAATTATTAAAATGACAATTTTAAATTCATATTTTGGAAAATTTGGAGGAATGTATGTTCCTCAAATATTAATAAATCCATTGTTAAAATTAGAAAAATGTTTTATAAAATATATAAAAAAAAAAAATTTTATAAAAAGTGTTAATTATTTATTAAAAAATTATGCTGGAAGACCAACACCATTAACTTTATGTAAAAATATTACTTTGGGTACTAATACTAAATTATATTTAAAAAGAGAAGATTTATTACATAGTGGAGCACATAAAATAAATCAAGTAATTGGCCAAGCATTATTAGCAAAAAAGATGAAAAAAACTAGAATAATTGCTGAAACTGGTGCTGGTCAGCATGGTGTATCTACAGCTATGATATGCGCTCTACTTAATTTAAAATGTGTAATATACATGGGAGAAAAAGATATATATAGACAAAATTCTAATGTTATAAAAATGAAATTATTAGGCGCAGAAGTAATTGCTGTGAAAACAGGAACAAAAACTTTAAAAAGTGCTTGTAATGAAGCTATGCGAGCATGGTCTCATGACTATGAGAACTCTCATTACATGATAGGAACTGCAGCAGGGCCTCATCCTTATCCTAAAATAGTACACAAATTTCAAAGTATTATAAGTATAGAAACTAAAAAACAAATTTTAAAATTAGAAGGAAAATATCCTGATATAATAATTTCTTGCGTGGGAGGTGGATCTAATGCTATAGGAATTTTTTCAAAATTTTTAAAAGAAACTTCAGTTAAACTTATAGGAGTAGAAGCTGGTGGGAAAAAACACAATCAACATAGTGCATCTTTAAAATATGGTAAAACGGGAATATACCTAGGAATGAAATCTAAAGTTATACAAAATTATGAAGGTCAAATACAAGAATCATATTCAATATCTGCTGGTTTGGATTTTCCTTCTGTAGGGCCCGAACATGCATGGTTAAACAATTTGAAAAGAGTAAAATATGTAACTACTAGTGATAACGAAGCTATAAATGCATTTAAAATTTTATGTTGTAAAGAAGGAATAATACCAGCTCTAGAATCTTCTCATGCTTTGGCTTATGCTATTAAAATAATAAAAAAAAAATCTAAAGTTAAACAAATTATTATAGTTAATTTATCTGGTAGAGGAGATAAAGATATAATTTCTGTTAACAATTTTATAAAAAAAAATAAAAAATAACATTATGAAAACAAGATATTCAAAAGTTTTTAAAAATTTAAAAAAAAATAGAGAAGGATGTTTTATTCCATTTGTTATGTTAGGAGATCCAAATTTTAATGTTTCTATAAAAATAATAAATAATATAATTAATCAAGGGGTTGATGCAATAGAATTAGGTATTCCTTTTTCTGATCCACTAGCTGATGGTCCAATAATACAAAATTCAAGTTTTAGAGCTATAAAATCTAATATAACATTAAAAAAATGTTTTGATATATTAAAAATTTTAAGAAAAAATTATAATGATATTCCTATTGGATTATTAACATATGCAAATTTAGTTTTTTCTAATGGAATAAAACAATTTTATCAAAAATGCAAAGATGTTGATTTAGATTCTATATTAATAGTTGATGTACCTATAGAAGAATCTGACCTATTTTATAAAAATGCTATAGAAAATAAAATTTCTCAAATTTTTATATGCCCTCCTAATATAGGAAATTCTAATTTAAAAAAAATAATAAATATGTCTACTAGTTATATATATTTACTTTCTAGATCAGGAGTTACAGGTATTAATAACAAAATTTTTTTTGATTTAAGTAAAATTTTAAATAAAATAAAAAAAATGTCATCTATTCCTATAATACAAGGTTTTGGAATATGTTCTGAAATTCAAATAAAAAATATACTAAATTCAAAAATTGATGGTGTTATATGTGGTTCTATAATAGTAAAACAAATAGAAAAATATTTACACAATGAGAAAAAAATGATTGAAAAAATAAATAATTTAACAAAAAGATTTAAGATGTGTACTAAAATTTAATTTTTATAATATTATTTTAAACTATATAATTTTAAAAAAATTTTTATATATCTTTTTATTTTGTTTTAAATTTTTTCATTTTATAAAAACTATTTATGGTGATAATAATAATGTTTATTAAAGAAACTGATTTATTTATTGAGACATTTGATTTTATAAAAAAAAATTTTATAAAAGTTTTTTTTATATCTATATTTTTTTCCTTTATAGTAGTCTTATCTGATTGTTTTATAATTCCAATTATGCAAAGAATTTATTTTTCTGTTATTAGTAAAAATAATTCTATGTATTCTTTAATACATACATTTAATTTTATGACATTTTTTCAGCAAAAAACATTTTTACAATTTTCTTTTTTAAAAAATATAATTTATGTAGTTAGTATTACGTTTATTATAGAAAGTATTATAATGATAGCTCAATTTAAAATATTTGAAAAAGAAAAAAATTTCTATAATTTATATAGAATATTTTCTTCTTTCTTTCCAAATTTATTTATATTAATTTTTTTTATAAATTTGGTTGTTCAAATAGGAACAGTTTTACTGATGTTTCCAGCTATAATTTTTTCAATTTTTTTTTCTTTATCTCCAATAATTTTAATTGTAGAAAAACAAAGTATATTATTATCTATGCAAAAAAGTTTTTTAATTTGTTTAACAAAATGTAAAGATTTATTTATTCCAATAATATTTTGGTTTTTTGCAAAATTTGTTTTATTGATAATAAGTTCAATAATAAAATTTTTTCCAGAAAGTATATTTTTATTTTTATATAATTCTATGTCAAATTTTTTATTATGCATATTGACAACATATTTATTTAAATTTTATTCATTGTTTAATTCTGTAAAAAAATTTTAATTTATAAATATAAAATATTTTATTAATTTTATAATTTGCATATTTTATATAAATATTAAGAATAAAATTTTGATTAAAATATATTAAATTCATATTTAACATTTATAATTTTATAAAAATTGTTATAATATTTTGTTACATATATTTTTTAAAAAAATATAAAATATATTTATTAATTTTAAATATATGACAATTTTATACAAAATTTTTTATTTTGAAAAATTATTTTATAAAAATTTATTTTAAGAAAAATTTATGAAAAGCTTAAATAAAAAAATTGTAAGAGGAAAATTAGTTATAAGAAGTTTAGCTATGCCTAAACATATGAATGCTAGTGGAGACATTTTTGGAGGATGGATAATGTCACAAATAGATTTAGGAGGTGCTATATTAGCAAAAGAAATATCTAAAGGAAATGTTACTACTGTAAGAGTAAAAAATATTATATTCTTAAAACCAGTTTCTGTTGGGGATGTGGTTAGTTGTTATGCAAAATTATATAAAACAGGAATTAGTTCAATTAATATAAAAATTGAAGTATGGATAAAAAAAATTAGTTCTTACCCATTAGGAATAATATATAAAGTTGCTAAAGCAAATTTAATATATGTTGCTATAGATAAAAAAAAAAATATAAGATTGGCATATAATAATTATTATATTAGTAAAAAATAAAATATATAAATAAATTTGTTAATAAACAATTTTTAATTTTATTAACATGTTTTATATTCATAATGTGATTATTATTTGTTAATATATTAAAAATATTTTATAAATACATTAAATTAAAGTTGTTTATAAAGTAAAAAATTTTATATAAAATTTTTAATGTTTTTTTTGAATAATTAAAATAATTGAGTATTATTTTTAATTATTCAAAATTATTTTAATTAATCTTTATATTTTTTTGTTTTTAATTGTTTAATTTGTAAATTTGAATGATAAGAAGAACGTACTAATGGACCACAAAATACATTTTTAAAACCTATTTCAACTGCTTCTTTTTCTAAATTTTTAAATTCTTTAATTGTAAAATATTTTTTTACTGGAAAATGATATTTACTTGGTTGTAAATATTGACCAATAGTTAACATATTGACATTATTTTTTTTTAAATCTGTTATTACTTTTAATATTTCGCGATATTTTTCGCCTAATCCAATCATTAAACCAGATTTTGTAATCGTGTTTGGATTTTCATTTTTAAAATTTTTTAATAAATTTAGTGAATGTTTATAATTTGCTCCTTTTCTAACATATTTATATAATCTAGGAACACTTTCTATATTATGATTAAATATATCTGGAGGACATGTAGATATTTTTTTTATAGCATAATTCATACATTTTCTAAAATCTGGAACTAAAATTTCTATAGTTGTATTTAATTTTTTTTTTTTTATTTCTTTTATACATTTTAAAAAATGTTTTGAGCCTCCATCTTTTAAATCATCTCTATTTACAGAAGTTATTACTACATGTTTTAAATTAATTAATTTAACTATTTTTGCTATTTTTTTTGGTTCATAATAATCAATTTTATTAGGTCTTCCTTTTAAAACTGCACAAAAGGTACATTTTCTAGTACATATATTTCCTAATATCATAAAAGTCAAAGTTTTTTTACTAAAACATTCATATATATTAGGACATAGTGCTTCTTGACATACAGAGTGCAAATTATTTTTTTTTAATATTTTTTTTATACTTTTTATTTTATTATTATTTGTAGGAAATTTAGTAATTATCCATTTTGGTTTTTTCAAAATAATATTGTATGTTTTAGAAAACATAATTTTATTTTTTTTAAATTTATTTTTCATATAATCAAAGTGTATATTTTATGTGTATTATTATTCTAATATTATTTTATAAATAAATAATATTTTTATTATTTTTTTATTTAAAAAAATTTTTTATAAAAAAATTTTATATTAGTTTTTAATATTTTTTTTACATTTTTTATTAATATTTTTTTATTAAAAAATTTCATTTGTGAAATTTTTTCATGTTCATTATTACATGGAACTATTAAATTAAATGGAAACAAATCCATATCTACATTTAAAGAAAATCCATGCATAGAATATCCATTTTTTATATTCAATCCTATAGAACATATTTTTTTTTTATTTACATATATCCCGGGTTTTTGCTTATTATAATATCCTCTTATTTTAAAATATTTTAATGTTTTAATAATAGAATTTGTGATTATCCGTAATAAAATAAATATTTTTTTTCTTTTTTTTAAATTAATTAAAAAATATACTAATTGTTGACCTAATCCATGATATGTAATACCTCCTCCTCTATTTGTATAATAAATATTGATTTTTTTTGTAATATAATATTTTTTTTTAAAAAAATTTTTTCCAACTGTAAAAACTGGAGGATGTTCTACAAACCAAATTTCATTAATTTTTTTTTTTTTTTTTATAAATTTGTTCATTAAAAAAAAAGTATATTTCCATTCTTTTGTTCCTAAATCTTTAAAAATTATCATTTTTTATTTTTATTTTAATAATTGTTTATATGAAATTTTTTATTTTAATATAAAAAATTTTATTTCATTAATTAAAAATTCTATACCAATAGACATTAACAATAACCCCATAATTTGTGTAATTATATTTATTCCATTTTCTCCAAAAACTTTTATAAAAAATTTTGATAATTTGAACAATATCCAACAAGTAAAAGAAAATAAAAAAATAATAAAAGTACATATTATTAAATTTATAATATTATTATTTTTTGTACTCCATATAATGGTTGAACTTATTACACCAGGACCTGCTATTAAAGGAATAGCTAAAGGCACTATACTAGTATTTTTATATTTTTTATTTAATTTTTTATTTTTTTTTAATTTATTTTTATTAATACAAAATTTTCCATTTATCATAGAGTTGGCTATACCTATTATAAGTATTCCTCCAGCTATTCTAAATGAATGCATAGAAATTCCGAAAATATGTAAAATATTTGATCCAAATAGTAATGAAAAAAATAATATAAAAAATACTGTTAATACAACATTATAATTGGTTCTATTTCTTTCTAAAGAATCTTGATTATTTGTCATACTAATAAAAATTGGTATCATACCTATTGGATTTGTTAAAACAAATAAATTAAAAAAAAAACTAATATATAAAAAAATATCTAATGATTTTAAACTCATAATTTCTCCTAAGAAATTTTATTTTGTTAAAAAATAATAAAAATTTTTAAAAATAAAAAAATTTTAAAAATATTTAAATTAATATTTTAAAATTTATAAAAAATAAAATATTTTATTATTATATAATTTTTATTATATGAAAAATATTTTAATTAAAGTATTATAAAAATTTTATTATTTTTTTATTTTATTTTTTTAAAAAAAATTATTGATTTTATATAAATAACATATTATTAAAAAATATTATTTAAACCATCGTTTACATGAATTATTTGACCAGATATTCCTATGGAAATATCAGAACATAAAAAAGAAGCTATATTTCCTATTTGAAATATATTTATACATTTTTTTTTTAATATTTTTTTTTTATATTTTTTGTAAATTTTATGAAAGTTTTTTATTACATATGAAGAAGTTGTTTTTGTTGGCCCTACTGAAATAGCATTAGCTCTAATATATTTTTTTTTAAAATAATAGTCTATATATTTTACATTTGATTCTAAAGATGCTTTCGCTGGGCCCATTACGTTATAATTAGGAACTACCAAATTTGAACCTAAATAAGAAATTGTTAATAAAGAAGAATTTTTATTTAACATATGTTTACACGCTTTACATAAAGCTAAAAAACTATAAGAACTAATTTCATGTGATAAAAGAAAATTTCTTCTATCTATAATGTCCAAATAATTTTTAGAAAATTGTTTTTTTTCTGCAAATGCTATAGAATGTACTAAGCCATCAAAATTTTTCCAATATTTTGATAATTTTAAAAATAAATTATTTATACTTCTATCACTAGAAACATCACATTTTAATATTATTTTACAATTGTTTTGATTTGCAAAATTTTTTATAAATTTTTTTTCTCTATCATTAAAATATGTTATAGCTAATTTTGCTTTATATAATATCATAGATTTTGCAATTCCATAAGCTATAGAAAATTTATTTCTAATTCCTAAAATTAAAATTTTTTTTTTAAAAAGTAAATGTATATTTTTCATGTTGTTTAAAGTTTACTAATTTTTTTTTGTAAAAAGAATTTTTATAATATATTAATTAATATAATCTTTTAAAGAAATTTGTAATAAAAACATTATTTTTTATTATAAATTTGTTTTGTAAAATGTTTAAAATAAAAAAGTACATTTTTTTATATTTTTATATTTTTTATCAATGGAATTTTTTTAAAAATTATGCCTCCTCCTAAACATATATTAGATATATAAAATACAGCAGATTGTCCAGGTGTTATAGAAGAAATAGGATTTTCAAATATAACTTTAACTATGTTTTTATATTTAAATTTTACAAAACATTTAAAAACTTTTTTTTGATGTCTTATTTTTATAGAGCAAAACAAAGTTTTTCGTATATCAACTTTTACTAAAATATTTATTTTTTTTATAAACATGCCAATAGACATTAAATGAGGATTATTATATCCTTTGCAAACTAATATAATATTTTTTTTAATATTTTTTCCAACTACGTATATAGGAGAAAATTTATTTATAATATTTTTTTTTTTTATATATCCTATTTTTCTTCTTTGACCTAAAGTACAATTATGTAATCCATAATGTTTTCCAACGCAATTTCCTGAAATTGTAAATATATTTCCTATTTTTTCAGAAATATATTTTTTTAAAAAATTTTGTAAATTTTTAGGTCCTATAAAACATATCCCCATAGAATCTTTTTTATTAGCCACAGACATTTTTAATTTGTTTGCAATCAATCTTACTTTTTTTTTTTGCATATTTCCTATTGGAAACAAAATCTTTTTTAATTGATTTTTTTTTAATGTATATAAAAAATAACTTTGATCTTTTTTTTTATCTAATCCTTTTTTTAAAAAAAATTTTTTATGAATACAATGTAATCTAGCATAATGTCCTGTAGCTATAAAATCTGCTTTTAAATGTTTTATAGCAAAATTTAAAAAGATTTTAAATTTTATTTCTTTATTACATAAAATATCTGGATTTGGAGTTTTTCCATTTTTTAATTCAAGCAAAAATTTTGAAAAAACTTTTTCCCAATATTCTATAGAAAAATTTATTTTATGAAATGGAATTTTTATTAAATTACAAACTTTTTTAACGTCTTCTAAATCCTTTTTAGAGGCGCAAAAATTTTTTGTATCATTTTCTTCCCAATTTTTCATAAATAATCCTTCTACATTATATTTTTTTTTTAAAATCCAAGCAGAAACTGATGAATCAACACCACCAGACATTGCAACTATTACTTTTTTTCTTTTCATATTTTTATAATCTCATAATATGTAAACTAATATTAAGAATATAAAAATTTTTTTTATTATAAACAAACATAATAAAAAAAATTTATAATAAAATATATTTATGTTTACAAAAATATTTTTTTATAATTAAAATAAATATATATTATATTTAATAAATTAACTAAAATTTTTTTATTTTCATTAAAATATATAAAATTGATTTTTATGAACTTTTATGTTAATAAATATCAACAATTTTATATTTTTTAATAATTTATTTTTATAAAATAAAAACATTTTTACAATATAAAAAATATGAAAAACATAAGAAATTTTTCTATTATAGCACATATAGATCATGGAAAATCTACTTTGTCAGATAGAATTATTCAGATATGTAATGGATTACCAAAACGAGAAATGAAAAATAGAATTTTAGATTCTATGGATTTAGAAAAAGAAAGAGGTATTACTATTAAAGCCCAAAGTGTATCATTAAATTATACATCTATTTCAGGGAAGAAATTTTTATTTAACTTAATAGATACTCCAGGTCATGTTAACTTTTCTTATGAAGTTTCTAGATCATTATATGCATGTGAAGGAGTATTGTTAATAATAGATTCTACGCAAGGAGTAGAAGCTCAAACATTGTCAAATTGTCAATTTGCAATGAAAATGAATTTAAAAATAATACCAGTGTTGAATAAAATAGATTTATTAACTTCTAACATTTCTAAATCTATTAAAGAAATAAAAAATATAATAGGAATTACAACAAAAGATTATGTAAAATGTTCTGCGAAAACTGGAGAAGGTATAAAAAAATTATTAGAAAAAATAATTAAAATTATACCTTTCCCAAAAGGTGAAAATCGAGGAAAATTACAAGCATTAATAATAGATTCATGGTTTGATAATTATCTAGGGGTAATAATTTTAGTTAGAATAAAAAATGGTATATTATTAAAAAATTCTAAAATAAGAATAATAAATACTGGATATATTTTTAAAGTAGAAAAAGTAGGAATTTTTACTCCAAAAAAAATTTTTAAAAGTTGTTTAAAAAGTGGAGAAATAGGATGGGCAATATGTGGAACTAAAGAGATTTCAAAAATATCAGTTGGTTATACGATTACTAATTTTGATAATTTAGAAAAAAAAAATATACAAAAAATTAATAAAATAAAACCTCAAATATATATAAGTCTATTTCCAATTGATCCTGATAAATATAAAATATTAAAAGATGGAATAAAAAAATTAAGTTTAAATGACAATGCTTTATCTTATGATATAGAACATTCAAATTCTTTAGGATTTGGTTTTAGATGTGGTTTTGTTGGTATATTGCATATGGAAATAATAAAAGAAAGATTAGAAAGAGAATATTATGTAAATTTAATATCCACATCACCAAATGTTATATATAAAGTGTATACTAAAAAAAATAAAGTTTATTATATAGATAATCCTTCTAAATTTCCTAAAAAACAATATATAAAATATATAAAAGAACCTATTTCTAAATGTATAATTTTATCTCCAATAAAATTTTTTGGTAAAATAATTAATCTTTGTATAAAAAAAAGAGGAATACAGAAAGAAATAAAATATTATAAAAATCAAATTTTTATAATTTATGAAATACCAACTTCAGAAATAATTATAAATTTTTTTGATGAACTAAAATCTATTTCAAAAGGATATGCTTCTTTAGAATATAATTTTCTAAAATATAAAAAATCAAATGTAGTAAAATTAGATATATTAATAAATTCAAAAAAAATTGATGCATTATCTTTTATAATATTTTATAAAAATGTTTATAGTTTTTCTAAAAAAATATTGAAAAAAATAAAAAAAACTATTTCTAGACATCAATTTGATATTGTTATACAAGCATCTGTAGAAAATAAAATAATATCTAAAGAAAAAATAAAACAATTAAGAAAAAATGTACTTTCTAAATGTTATGGAGGGGATATTACAAGAAAAAAAAAATTATTGCAAAAACAAAAATATGGTAAAAAAAAATTAAAAAAAATTGGTAATGTAAGTATACCTCAAGAAACTTTTTTCTCTATTTTAAAGAAAAATTAATAAAATTTATAAAGAGTAAATAAATAATGCATGATTTAATTTCAAATATTATTATGTTTTTAACATTGGTTACGTTTATTTTTTGGATATGTGACAAATATAATTTTTGTTTATGTAAAAAAAATTATTTTTTTATGAGAAATAATAATATTAACAAATTTATTAGTTCATTTTTTTATACATTTTTAGTAATTTTTATAGTAAAATCATTTTTTTATGAGTCTTTTAAAATTAGATCTAGTTCTATGTTTCCTACATTAATAGATGGTGACTTTATAATAGTAGAAAAATTTTGTTATGGTATAAAGGATCCTATATTTAATATAAACATATTAAATTATAAACAACCAAAACATGGCGACATAATTATTTTTAGATATCCTAGAAATAAAAAAATTTTTTTTGTAAAAAGAATAGCAGCAATACCAGGAGACATAATAAAATACAATTCTATTAATAATAAAATTTTTATATACAGAAAATATTTAAATAAAAATAAAAAACATATAACAAAAATATTATTTTATAAAATTATAAAAAATAATATTAATGAAAAAAAATATATTAAACATGTTTTTGAAAATTTATGTTTTAATAAAAAAATTTTATTATATAAAAAATTTTCAAAAAATAAAAAAAATTTTATGTATATACTATGTGTGCCAAAAAATAACTATTTTGTATTAGGAGACAATTTAAAAAATAGTTTAGATAGTAGATTTTGGGGTTTTGTTCCAGAGAAAAATGTTATTGGAAAAGTACGTATGATTTGGATGAATATAACAAATACGAAAAAAAATTATTTTTGCAACATAATGTTTAATAGAATAGGCACTACTTTTTAAAAATATTTTAAATAATTTTTAAAATAAAAATAAATTTTAAAAAAAATATATATATTACATTAATGTATAAATTGGTAAAATATGAATTTTATAGAAATACAAAAAATACAAAAAACATTAGGTTATGTATTTAATAAAACAGAATTATTAAAGCAAGCATTAACTCACAGAAGCGCTAGTAATAAACATAACGAAAGATTAGAATTTTTAGGAGATTCTATTTTAAGTTTTATAATAGCAAATGCATTATATAAGTATTTTCCTTCAGTCAATGAAGGAGATATGAGTAGAATGAGAGCTACATTAGTCAGAGGAAATACTTTAGCTAAAATAGCTCATAAATTTGATTTAGGAGAATATTTAAAATTAGGACAAGGAGAATTAAAAAGTGGGGGGTTCAGGAGAGAATCTATATTAGCAAACACTGTAGAAGCTTTAATAGGAAGTATTTTTTTAGATAGTAATATAAATATAACTGAAAAATTAATTTTAAAATGGTATGATAATAGATTAAAATATATAAATCCTGAAGATACTAAAAAAGATCCGAAAACTAGATTACAAGAATTTTTACAATCTAAACATTTACCTTTGCCTATATATTTCATTATTCAAGTATATGGAGAGGCTCACAGCCAATTGTTTACTATAAGATGCAAAATTTGTGGAGTAAAAAATCATATAGTTGGTATAGGATCAAGTAGAAGAAAAGCAGAACAAGATGCAGCGAAAAGAGCTTTATTAAAATTAGGGATAGAATAATAATATAAAAATTATGAAAAATTTTTGTGGAACAATTTTGATTTCTGGAAGAACTAATGTAGGAAAATCTACTTTATTTAATAAATTAATTGGTAATAAATTATCAATAGTATCTAATAGAAAAAATACTACAACAAAATATATATTAGGAGTTAATAATAATATAAACTATCAATCAATTTTTATTGATACTCCTGGATTTAATAATAAATATTATAAATATAACAAATTAAAAATATTTGATAAAAATTTATATATAGACATAATAATTTTAATTATAGATAGAAATATATGGAAAAAAGAAGATTCTAAAATTTCAAAAATTGCAAATAAAAATAAAATTCCGATAATTTTATTAATTAATAAAATAGACAAAATAAAAAATAAAAATATACTATTACCATTTTTAAAAAAAAAATTTAAAAAATATAATTTTTCAGAAATAATACCAATTTCTTCTAAAAAAAATATTTATTCTGAAAAAGTAAAAAAAATTATAGAAGCAAAATTACCTTGTAGAAAACATATTTTTAAAAAAGATTTTATAACTTATAATACTAAAGAATTCATTGTTTCAGAAATCTTTAGAGAAAAGTTTATGTATAATTTAAGAGATGAAATACCATATAATATTAATATAAAAGTACAATTTATAAAAAAAATATTTCATGAAAAATTATATATTAAATTGTTTATAATACCAAAGAATGTTAGATATAAAAAAATTATTATTGGAAAAAATGGAAATATTATAAAAAAATGTTGTTTTAAAGCTAAAAAAGACTTAGAAAAAATTTTTAATAAAAAAATACATATTAATATTATAATAAAATCCATTTAATTTTTTAATATATAATTTAAAAATTAAAATTTTTTTATACAAATTATATTATGAGTATCATAGGAATAGGTATTGATATAGTTGAAATAAATAGAATAAAAAAAGTTTACAATTGTTTTAAAAATAAATTTGCGGAAAGAATTTTATCTAAATTAGAATTTAAGAAATATTTATTTTTAAAAAATAAAATAAAATTTTTAACTAAAATATTTTCTTTAAAAGAAGCTTGCTCAAAAGCTTTAGGTACTGGAATTAGAAAAAAAATATCTTTTAAAAATATAGAAATATATAATAATAAATTAGGTAAACCTAAAATAAGATTTTTAAAAAATGTTTTAATATTTTCCAAAAATATGAAAGTAAGAAAAAAATATGTTAGTATAAGTTATGAAAAAAAATATTTTTGTGCTCTAGTAATATTAGAAAATTAATTTTTAAAAAAAAAAGAAAATAATTCCTATATAAAATAGAATTATTTTCTTTTTTTTTTAAAAAATTGTTGTATTATATGTTTGCATTTTTCTTTAAAAATATTATTTTTTATTTTTATTTTTTTATTTATAAACAATTTATTAAAAAATCTTTTTTTATAATAGTTTGAATTAACACCATAAACTAATTTATAAATTCTACTATTTAAAATTGCTCCAAAACACATTAAACAAGGTTGTAATGTCACATATAAAGTAGTTTGTAATAATCTATAATTTTTTAAAAAATATCCACCTTTTCTTAATGTTATTATTTCTGCATGAGCTGTGGGGTCATTTTTCTTAACAGATATATTATATCCTTTAGAAATAATTTTGTTGTTATATATCAACACTGCTCCAACTGGTACTTCATTTTTACTATTTGCTGTTTTAGCTAAAATTAATGCTTTTTTCATCCAATATTTATCTATACTTTTCACAATATTTTACCTAAAAAATATTTTTTTTGAAAATAAAAATATTAATGTTTATTTATATTTTTTAAAATTCTTAATTTTTTAGTTTGCCATTCCTTTTTTCTTTTTAAATTTCTTTTATCATATTTTTTTATTCCTTTTGCTAAACCAATTTTAACTTTGCATAAAAATTTTTTCCAAAAAAAATATATTGGTACTATTGTTATTCTTTCTTTACCAATCTTATTTGATAAATACAAAATTTCTCTTTTTGTTAATAAGAGTTTTATTTTTCTAAATGTTTTAATATTTTCATTTTTAGTAAAATTGTTTAAAAAACTTATATTAGCATTTATTAGATAAACATTATTTTTAATAATAGAAATATAACTATTTGAAATATTTATATTTTTTTTTCTTATTGACTTAATTTCCCATCCTTTTAAAACTAATCCAGCATTAATAGTTTTTATAATTTTAAAACTATGAGTTATTTTTTTATTTATTAAAAATTTTTTTTTTTTTTTCATATTATTTTAATTTTTAAAAATTAAATTTCTTAAAAAATAAAAAATAATATATAAATATATAAATATTTATTTTATAAAAATTTTTTTTAACTTTTTTTATTTACAATTACCATGGCTGGTCTTAAAAGTTTTTTATATAAAATATATCCTTTTTGTACTATATTTATTATATAATTATTTTTAAATTTTTTGTTATAAAAAATAGATATTGCTTGATGAACATTTGGATCAAATTTTACATTAACATCTTTGATTGCATATATTTTGAATTCTTTAAATATTTTAATAAAATTTTTTAATACATGTTCTAATTTTCTTAAAAAATTTAAAATACATAAATCTTTTACATTTGTTTTTAGTTCAATAGCTTTTTCTATACTATCTACGACATCAAATAATTCTATAAAAATATTTCTTAATGAATATTTATATCCATTTTCTAATTCTTTATTTAATTTTATTATATTTTTTTTTAAATTTTCTTTAGAAAAATTTTTTTTTATTAATATTTCTTTATTTAAATTTTTTATTTTTTTTAAAATTTTATTATATTTTAACAATAATTTCTTATTTTCTAATTTTAATGTTTCTATTTTATTTTTTACATACAACTTAGATTTTTCTTTCATTCAAATGCCTAAATATTTTATTTATAATAAAAATATGTTTATTACAAAAAATGTATTATTTATTTATAAATAATAAAGTATAATATTTATTTTTATAAAAAAATTATTAACTTTAATAATTAAAAAACTATAAAATCACGGTGCGAACGGGATTTGAACCCGTGACCCTCGGCGTGACAAGCCGATATTCTAACCAACTGAACTATCGCACCAATTTTATTTTTTTAAATAGTATATTTTATATAAATAAATAAATCAACTTTTTTTAAAAAATATCTAAAAAAAATTTTTTTTAATTATATTCAAATACTTTTTATGAAATAATTTTTCTTCTTTATTTGCTAATTTTAATATATTTTTTAAAAACTTTTTTTTATTTATATACAAATTTTTATTTTCTTTTTTATTTTCAAAAAAATTTATAGTATTTTGCTTTCTTGTCATTCTAATATATAATTCAGATAATATTTTTGCGTCTAATATAGCGCTATGAAAATTTCTTTTAAAATTTTTTATTTTATATCTTTTACATAAAGCATCTAAAGTATTTTTTTTACCAGGATACAAATTTCTTGCTAATGTCAATGTATCTACTATATTACAAATTTGACTAATCTTATTAACATTATGATTTATAATTGATAATTCATATTCTAAAAATTTTATATCAAAAGATGCATTATGAATTATCAAGTCAGAATTTTTTATAAAATCTATAAAACTTTCCACTATATCAGAAAAAATAGGTTTATCCAATAAAAATTCATTTGAAATTCCATGTATTTTAAAAGCTGTATTTTCTATTTTTCTATTTGGATTTAAATAACAATGAAATTTTTTTTTGGTTAATTTTCTATCTATTATTTCTACTGCTCCTATTTCAATTATTCTATGTCTATTTAAATTTTTTTTTAAAATAGAATTTATTCCTGTAGTTTCTGTATCTAAAACTACTTTTCTTTTAAATTCTTTCATATAAAATTATCTCTAAAATATTTGCTAGGAATATATTATGAAATTAGTAAAAATCTATGTAGATGGATCTTGTATAAAAAATCCTGGTCCTGGAGGATTAGGAGTATTTTTAAAATATAAAAATTATAAAAAAATATTTAAAAAAGGATTTTATCTAACTACAAATAACAGAATGGAATTAATGGCAGCTATAGAAGGACTAAAACTTTTAAAAAAAAGTTGTAAAGTAAAAATAATTACAGATAGTAAATATTTAAAATTAGGTATATCTATATGGATAGAAAAATGGAAAAAAAAAAAATGGAAAACAATTAAAAGAAAAAAAATAAAAAATTTAGATTTATGGAAAAAATTAAATAAAATAAAAAAAAAACATAAAATAAATTGTGTATGGATAAGAGGACATTCTGGAAATTATGAAAATGAAATATGTGATAAACTTGCTAAATCAGCTGCAAAAGATCCAAACTTTGTAGATTATAAATATATAAAAAAATAATTGGAGCTAAGCGGGATCGAACCGCTGACCTCCTGCGTGCAAAGCAGGCGCTCTCCCAGCTGAGCTATAGCCCCATAAAAAAATATATATGCGGATATATAGGCCTGAGTGGATTTGAACCACCGACCTCACCCTTATCAGGGGTGTGCTCTAACCAATCTGAGCTACAAGCCTGTTTTGGTATTAGAACATAAATATTACATTACATAAAAATTAGAAAATTTGTGTGGGCACGTTCTAAAAATTAAGAACGTTATTTGTAAGGAGGTGATCCAACCGCAGGTTCCCCTACAGTTACCTTGTTACGACTTCACCCCAGTTATGAACCACAAAGTGGTAAGCGCCATCCTAAAAATAAAACAAAAGGTTAAGCAAACCTGCTTCTTTTGCAATTCACTCCCATGGTGTGACGGGCGGTGTGTACAAGGCCCGGGAACGTATTCACCGTGACATTCTGATTCACGATTACTAGCGATTCCGACTTCGTGGAGTCGAGTTGCAGACTCCAGTCCGGACTACGATATATTTTATGAGGTTAGCTTATTTTCGCAAATTTGCATCTCTTTGTATATACCATTGTAGCACGTGTGTAGCCCTGGTCGTAAGGGCCATGATGACTTGACGTCGTCCCCACCTTCCTCCGGTTTATAACCGGCAGTCTCTCCTGAGTTCCCAGCATAACCTGATGGCAACAGAAGATAGGGGTTGCGCTCGTTGCGGGACTTAACCCAACATTTCACAACACGAGCTGACGACAGCCATGCAGCACCTGTCTCACAGTTCCTAAAAAAGGCACTTTTTTATCTCTAAAAAATTCTATGGATGTCAAGACCAGGTAAGGTTTTTCGCGTTGCATCGAATTAAACCACATGCTCCACCGCTTGTGCGGGCCCCCGTCAATTCATTTGAGTTTTAGCCTTGCGACCGTACTCCCCAGGCGGTCGACTTATCGCGTTAGCTTCGGAAGTCACATCTATAAGATACAACCTCCAAGTCGACATCGTTTACAGCGTGGACTACCAGGGTATCTAATCCTGTTTGCTCCCCACGCTTTCGCACCTCAGTGTCAGTATTCGTCCAGGAGGTCGCTTTCGCCACAGGTATTCCTCTAGATATCTACGCATTTCACCGCTACACCTAGAATTCTACCTCCCTCTACGATACTCTAAAAGTCTATTAGTTTCAAATGCAGTTCCTAAGTTAAGCTTAGGTATTTCACATCTGACTTAATAAACAACCTACGTGCTCTTTACGCCCAGTAATTCTGATTAACGCTAGCACCCTCCGTATTACCGCGGCTGCTGGCACGGAGTTAGCCGGTGCTTCTTCTTTAAGTAACGTCAAGGCAAAAAATTATTAATTTTTTGCTTTTCTTCCCTAACGAAAGTACTTTACAACCCAAAGGCCTTCTTCATACACGCGGCATAGCTGCATCAGGCTTGCGCCCATTGTGCAATATTCCCCACTGCTGCCTCCCGTAGGAGTCTGGACCGTGTCTCAGTTCCAGTGTGGCTGTTTGTCCTCTCAGACCAGCTAGAGATCATAGCCATGGTATGCCATTACCACACCATCAAGCTAATCTCGTCTGGGCTCATTTAAAAGTGTATGGTCTTTTTTTCAAAAGATCCCATACTTTAGTTCTAAAACATTATGCGGTATTAGCCACCATTTCTAGTGGTTATCCCCCTCTTTTAAGTAGATACCCAGATATTACTCACCCGTTTGCCGCTCGCCGACAAAAATTATAAAAACTTTTTTCGCTGCCGCTCGACTTGCATGTGTTAGGCTTGCCGCCAGCGTTCAATCTGAGCCATGATCAAACTCTTCAATTATAAAAACTTGTTTCTTAAATAAAACTAAAATAAATATATTTTCTTAATTAAAGACGTACCCACACAAATTTTCTAATATTTTTTTAAAGAACATTTAATAATTTACTTTAATAAGATTATATTTTTTTCGTAATTTTGTCAATGTTTTATTCTATTTTTTTTTATAAAAATTTTTTATTAAAAAAAAATAAAAAAAATTTGATATAATATATAAAAAATATCTAATTTATATAAAAAAAATATAAATACATTTAAAAAATAAAAATATGAAAATTAAAAAAATTATAATGAAAATCGTTATGAAATCTTTAAAATTGAATGGGATCAAAAAAAACTATGATCCTATAATAAGAAGATCATCTAAAAAACAAAATTCAGATTATCAGGCAAATGGTATTATTAAAATAGCTACAAAATTAAAAAAAAATCCTAAAAAATTTGCAAAAGCAATTATAAAAAACATTGTAAAAAATAAAATTATAGAAAAAATTACAATTTCAAAACCATGTTTTATAAACTTTTTTATAAATTTAAAATTTATTGAAAAACAAATGGAAAAAATGTTTTTACAAAAAAAAATAAAAATATTTAAAAAAAAAAAAAAAAAAATTGTTGTAGATTATTCTTCACCAAACATAGCTAAAAATATGCATGTAGGTCATTTACGATCTACTATAATAGGAGATTCTATGGTAAGAATAATGGAATTTTTAGGACATAATGTAATTAGAGAAAATCATATTGGGGATTGGGGTCATCAATATGGGATGTTGATAACATACATATTAGAAAAAAAAATAAATATTACAAAAAATATGAAATTAAAAAATTTAGAAAATTTTTATGTAAAATCCAAAAAAATGTTTGACAAAAATAAAATATTTAAAAAAAAATCTAAACACACTTTAATAAAAATGTATAAAAATAATAAAAAATATATTTCAATTTGGAAAAGAATAGTACAATTAACATTGTTAGAAAACTACAAAATATATAAAAATTTAAATGTTACATTAAAATCAAACCATACAAAAGGAGAAAGTTTTTACAAAAATATGTTAAATAAAATAATATTTGATTTGAAAAAAAAAAAAATCGCACACATATATAAAGGAAAAATAATAGTATATTTAAATAAATTTAAAAACAAATTTGGAAAAAAAATGGGTGTAATAATACAAAATGAAGATAAAACATTTTTATATTCTACAATAGATATTGCATGTATGAAATACAGATCACAAGTTATAAAAGCAGATAAAATAATTTATTATATAGACAATAGACAAAAAAGATATCTCGAACAAATTTTAGAAATATCAAAAATGGCAAAATATATATCCAAGAACTTATCTATAAAACATCATGCATTTGGAACAATATTAAAAAAAAATAAGAAACCATTTATGACTAGAAAAGGAAAAACAATTTCTTTACAACATTTAATAAATAAATCAATAGAAAAATCAAAAACGATAATCTTAAAAAAAAATAAATATATTAATAAAAAAAAATTAAATAAAACTTCAAAAATAATAGGAATAGGAGCAATAAAATATTTTGAATTATCTAAAAATAGAAAAAAAAATTATATTTTTGATTGGAAAAAAATATTAAGACTAAATGGAAATACTTCAATATATATACAATATGCATATTCCAGAATAATATCAATTATTAAAAATAATAATATTAATATAAAAAAAATAAAAGAAAAAATTATTATAACAAATTCAGAAGAAAGAAAAATATCTATAAAAATTTTACAATTTGAAGAAACAATATGTGAAATATATAAAAATGGTTATCCTAATATATTATGTAACTATTTATATAAATTAACTTCATATTTTTCTAAATTTTATGAAAAATATTTTATTTTATATGAAAAAAATATAAATATAAGAAATAGCAGAATAAAATTAATATTTATAATTTCCAAAATAATAAAAACAGGATTAAATTTATTAGGAATAAAAACTATAAAAAAAATATAAAAAAAAAATTTATAAATTTTATATTTTTATATATTCATAAATAAAATTTTTACATTTTTCCTATAATACTCGTAGATTTTATAATTAATTTATTTGGTATTTCTAAAAAAGATAATACATGTAACATAGTAAATTTTTGTCTTAAAAATTTTGATAAAATAAATCTTAAAGAATGATTTACAACTAACACAAAAAATCCATTTATATTATTTTGATGTTCCATAGCTAATTTTGTTTGAATCAAAATATTATTAGCAAGATCTGGTTCAAACAAATTCTTTTTACCATTTGTGCAAAATTTTAATAATATATTTTCCAACTTATTATCTAAAGTTATTATTTTTACAGTAGTTCTATTTTTAAAAATTTGTTGACAAATAAATTTACCTAAAGAAATTCTAACTATACTAGTTAATTCATTAGGATCTTTTGTAATTGAAGAATTGTGTATCAAAGTTTCTAATATAGTTTTAATATCTCTTATATATACTTTTTCATATAACAAATTTTTTAGTATTTGATTAAATGTAGACAAATTAATTACATTAGGAATAAATTCATCAACTAATTTTGGAATATTAATATTAACATGTTCTAATAATTTTTGAGTTTCATAATATCCAAATAATTCGTCTAAATTTTGTTTTAAAATATTATTTAAGTTAGCAACCAAAACAGAATTTGCATCTACTATTGTAAAATTCATATTTTTTGCATCAAATTCATATTTTTTATTTATCCAAAATGCTTTCATTCCATATACAGGCTCTATACAACTAGTTACATATGGAAATGAAATTTTTATATTTTGATTATTATGAATTATCATTTTTAAATTATAAAAAAGTTCACCTCTATATACTTCAATTCCTTTTATAAAAATTTTATATTCTGATTTTTTAAATAAAAAATTATTTTTTATAACAACTTCAGCAGGTAAAAATCCAATTTTATTAGCAAAGCTTTTTCTAATCATTTGTATTTTATTAATTAAATCGTGTTTAATTATTTTATTTAAAGAAAAATGTATATCTTGCCCTAATTCTATTTTTATAGTATCCTCCATGATTACATCTTTCCAAGAAGCTGCTTCTACTTTATTTTTAAAATTGTTTTTTTCCTTTATATCAAAAATATTATTTTTATAATGTTTAAAATATAATATTATACCAAAAAATAATAATAAAAATGAAGCAAATAAAAAAATTATATGAGGCATACCTGGTATTACACCAAAAATTAATAACACAATACTACTAAAAAAAAATATTTTAAAATTATTAAACAATTGACTAATAATTTGTTCACTAACGTTTTTATTATTACTTATTCTAGTTACCATAACACCAGCAGAAGTGGATATTAATAAAGATGGAATTTGAGCTACTAGTCCATCCCCTATTGTTAATAAAGAATAAGTTTTAACAGCTAGATAAAAATTCATATTATGTTGTATTATTCCTACTAATATTCCTCCTATTATATTTACAAACATAATTAATATGCCAGCTATAGCATCTCCTCTAACGAATTTATTTGCACCATCCATAGATCCATAAAAATCAGCTTCCTGAGACACCTGTATTCTTCTCTTTATAGCTTCTTTTTCATCTATAACACCAGAACTTAAATCTGCATCTATTGCCATTTGCTTTCCAGGCATTCCATCTAAAGCAAATCTAGCTCCTACTTCAGCTATTCTTCCTGAACCTTTCGTTATAACTATAAAATTTATTATTATTAATATTATAAATATTACTATACCAGTAGAAAAATTATTACCTACTAAAAAATGACCAAAAGATTCTATCACATTACCAGCAGACGAAGGTCCTATATGACCATTAATTAATATCACTCTAGTAGAAGCAATATTTAATGCTAACCTTAATAAAGTTGAAAACAATAATATTGTAGGAAAAGATATAAATTCTATAGTATTTTTTGTAAACATAGAAGATAGTAAAATCATAACAGACAGCACTATATTAAAAGTAAAAAATATGTCTAACAAGAAAGTAGGCAATGGAAGTATCATCATAGATAACAATATTAATAATACAATAGGAGAATAAAATAAATCCCACCTAATTGCTTTAATGTCTTTTAATATATTTTTTAAAATTGAAAAATTTGGTATCATATTTTTATAATCTCTAAATTATTATAATGTTTTTATCAAAATTTTTTGTTAAACGTAGGTTTTATACCACCAAATAACATCCACTTTTTCATTTTCTGTGACCAATTTATAATTTCAGCAACTGAGAAATATAATCTTTCAGGTACATATTTTCCTGAATCACAATATTTATATAACTCCATTGTTAATTTTGAATTTTCAAGAATTGGTATCATTTTAGAATATGCAATTTTTTTTATATTTAATATTTCTTTATTAGTACTTTTTCTTAATACTTTAGGAGCATGCATAGTATTTTTATCATATTTTATTGCTACACAAAAACTATTTGAAGAATCTATTAAAATAGCATTGGATGTAGAAATGTTAGTATTTTTTAAAATATTAATTTGTTCTTTTCTTTTTTTCTTTATTATACTTCTAATATTTGGATTTCCTTCTATTTTTTTAAATTCTTCTAAAACTTCATTTTTTGACATTTTTAAATTCTTATAATATTTATTATATTCTAAAAAAAAGTCAATTATAGATATTGGAACAAAAGAAAAAATTCCTATAATAGAAAAAAATATAAAAATATATAAAAAATAAAAAATATTTATATTCACATCATCTACTGAATAAATATTCAATATTTCAAATAATTTTTTTTTTATAAAAAAATAAAATATTAAAGATATAAAAAAAATTTTCATTAATGTTTTAAATAATTCTACAAATATATTAGAAGAAAAAATTTTTTTTATTCCATAAAATATATTTAATTTATTAAAATTAACCTTAATATTATTTATATTAAATCTTATTCTTCCAAAAAAAAATGGTATTAAAAAACTTGTTAAAATAGGTACAAATAAAAAAAATAAAATAAATAAAAAATTTTCTTCTATAACAGCTTTATAATATATAAAAATATTTTTATTTAATAAATAAAAATCAAATTTAAAACTATTTTTAAAAAAAATTATTAAATTTGAACAAATATTTATTCTAAATATATAGAAAATACAAAAATTAATACATAAAAACAATAAAAAAGTTAATTCTTTAGAATCTATTCTTTTACCAAGATTCTTTGCTTTTTCTAATTTATGTTCAGAAGGGTCTTCAGTCTTATCTTCATCATTATCATTTTCAGACATAAAATACCTAAAGTTTTTTAATAAAATATAAAAATTATATAATATAAATATAAAAATATTATATAATCAAAATGTTTTAAAATATAGATAAAATTTTTATATAAAACATTTTTGCAAATAAAAATATTTTAGGAAAATATATGAGAACTAGTAAATATTTACTTTTTACAAATAAAAAAAAATATACAAATGACATTGATACAAATAATCTAATTATAAAATCAAGACTGATAAAAAAAATATCTTCAGGAATATATGTTTTCTTACCTTTGGGAATTAGAATAATAGATAAAATAAAAAAAATAATTAAAATAGAAATGGAAAAGCAACATGCTATAGAAATGTTAATTCCAATTTTACAACCATCATTTTTATGGGAAAACAGCGGAAGAAAAAAAATTTTTGGAAATGAACTGTTTAAAATTATAGATAGAAAAAAAAAATTTTTTATATTAGCTCCAACTAATGAAGAAATTATAACATATATACTATATAAAGAAATAAAATCATATAAAAAGTTCCCAATAATATTATATCAAATTAATACGAAATATAGAGATGAAATAAGACCTAAAGCAGGAATTATTAGATGTAAAGAGTTTATTATGAAAGATGCATATTCATTTCATACAGAAAATAAATCTTTGAAGAAAGTATATTTTAAAATGTATAATGCATATATAAAAATTTTTAATCATTTAAACATAAAATTTTATATAGTAAAAACAAAATCAAAAAAAATGGGAGGGAAAGTATCACATGAATTTCATTCAAAATCAAAAAATGGAGAAAATTATATTTTAACAATAGAAAATTATAAAATTTCTAAAAAAATTATTGTTAAAAATATATTAAAAAATAATTTTTCATCAAAAAATCAAAAAACAAGTAATTTTGTAAAAATATTTTTAATGAAATCTAAAAAAAATAAAAAAAATATTATTGCCATTATACAAAAAAAATCAATACTAAAAATTGATAAAATAAAAAAATATTGTAATGATAATACAATAAAATTTGAAAAAAAAAAAAATGTTAAAAGATTTATAAAACAAATAAAAGATTCAAAAACATTTTTAAAAATAAGACATAAAATAATAGTAGACTTGTCTGTCTTAAAATTAAAAAATTTTTATATATATAAAAAAATAAATAAAAATAAAGAAAACAATTTTTCTGACAGTAAAAAAAATATGTTGATAAAAAAAAATTTTGAAATAAATAAAAGTATAGAAATGGCACATATATTTCAAATTGGAGAAAAATATTCTAAAAAAAACAATTTTTTTATAAAAAATAAGAAAAAAAAAAATTGTTTTGTAAAAATGGGGTGTTATGGAATAGGGATAACCAGACTAATTCCTATAATAATAGAACAAAATCACGATAATAATGAAATAAAATGGCCAACAAAAATCTCTCCATTTAAAATTATTATATTACCTATAAATAAACAAAAAAATTTAGAAGTACATAAAACTTCTGAAAATATTTATAAAACTTTAAAAAAAAATAATATAGAAGTTCTAATAGAAGATAGAATAATTTCTCCTGGAAAAATGTTTTTTGAATCTGATTTATTAGGAATAACACATATAATAATAGTTAGTGAAAAATATATAAAAAAAAATATAGTAGAATATAAAAATAGAATATTAAACATAAAAAAATTAATATCTGTAAACAAAATATTACAAACAATATTATAATTTTTTATTTTAAAACTTTAAAAAAATTTTTTCCTAAAAATAAATCTAATTGATTAAAAAAATTGTTTTTAGGAAAAATTAAAAATTTTTTTATAAAAAAATATGATTTATAATTTTCAAAATTATTTTTATATATGTTTAATTCTAATTGTCCATAATTATATTTATCTATAATATCAAATATTTTTTTTTCAACAATTTTTTTTATAATTTTCACATCTAAAAAAATTAAAATTTTTTTTAAATATTTATTTCTTAAAATTTCCATATTCTCTATTTTACATGCTATGATTCTAATTTTATTTATAAAATTATCAAAAACAACTTTTCCTTGCACTAAAATAATTTTTTTATATTTTATTAAACGTTTATATTTATTTTTTAAATTATGAAAAACTACTATTTCTATTTTATTAAAACAATCATCTAAAACAAAAGATATTATCTCATGATTATTTTTAGAAATAATTTTTCTAACAGAATGTACTATTCCAAAAATTAAAACAAATTTTTTTAAATATTTTTTATAATGTAAATTTTTTATTCTAACTATTTTTTTATATTTTTTTAATTCGCTTAAATATTTAAAAATAGGATGAGAATTTAAATAAAACCCTAAAGATAAATATTCATTATTAATTTTTTTTTCTTCTGTACATAACAAACAATTTTTTTCTTTAAACTTTATTATTTTAAAATAATCTTTATAAACATCACTAAACAAATTGTTATATATAAATTCTTTATTTTTCAAATATTGTATAGACAATTTAATAATACTTTTTAAAGATTCTCTTAAAACATTTCTATCTAGTTTAAAACAATCAAAAGCGCCTGCAAAAACTAATTTTTCTAATATACCAAAAGTAATTTTTTTACCAGCAGTTCGTATACATAAATTTAATATATCAGTAAAAATACCATTTTTTTTTCTTTCGTCTACAATAGTTTTTATAGAAGAAATTCCTATACCTTTAATAGCACCTAATGCATAAATTATACAATTTTTTTTCACATAAAATTTATAATAACTAGAATTTATATTAGGTGAAAAAATTCTAATTTTCATTCTTCTACACTCATCTATAAGAACTATTAACCTATTTATTTTATCTATTTCTACATTCATAACTGAAGACATAAATTCAGAAGGGTAATATGTTTTTAACCACATAGTTTGATATGTTATCATAGCATATGCAGTAGAATGTGATTTATTAAAACCATATCCAGCAAACTTTTCTAACAAATCAAAAATTTTAGAAGAAAAAATTTTACTTATACCTTGTTTTGTTGCACCATCTTGAAAAAATTTTCTTTGTTTCTTCATTTCTTTTGGGTCTTTCTTTGAAATAGCTCTTCTAAAAATGTCTGCATTGCCTAAAGTATATCCTGCTAACAATTGAGCTATTTGCATGACCTGTTCTTGATATAATATTATTCCATAAGTAGATTTTAATATAGGTTTTAAAGAAAGATCTTGCCAATTTTTATCAGGATAATATATTTTTTCTAAACCTTTTTTTCTATCAATAAAATTTTTTACCATACCAGATTGTAATGGACCAGGTCTAAACAAAGCTACTAAAGCAATTATATCTTCAAAAGAATCTGGATTTATTTTTCTAATCAAATTTTGCATGCCTCTAGATTCTAATTGAAATATAGCTATTGTATTAGCATTTTTAAATATTGTAAAAACTTTTTTATCTGATATATTAATACTATTAATATCTATTTTTTTACAATTTTTTACATTATGTTTTTGTATCATTAACAAAGTATTTTCTATTACAGTCAATGTTCTTAATCCTAACAAATCAAATTTTATCAAACCAATATTTTCTAAATCATTTTTATCAAATTGAGTTATAGAATTTTTACAATCATTATCAAAATATAAAGGAACATGATTAATTATTTTAGTTGGAGATATTATTATACCTCCAGAATGTTTACCTACATTTTTAACTACTCCTTCTAATTTTTTAGAAAAATTTACTAAAACTTTAACATCTTTATCTTTTTCATATAATTTTTTTAAATCTGTTTGATTTCTAAAAGCTTTTTTAATAGTAATACCGAAATCTATAGGAATTAATTTAGAAATATAATTTATAAATCCATATGGATATCCTAAAACTCTACCTACATCTCTAATAACAGATTTTGCAGACATAGTACCAAAAGTAATTATTTGAGAAACATGATCTTTTCCATATATTTTAGAAATGTGTGAAATTACTATATCTCTTTTTTCCATACAAAAATCTATATCAAAATCTGGCATAGATAATCTTTCTGGATTTAAAAATCTTTCAAAAAGTAAATCAAAATCCATTGGATTAATTTCTGTGATAAATAATGCATATGCTACTAAAGATCCAGCTCCTGAGCCTCTTCCCGGCCCTACAGGAATATTTTTTTTTTTAGCCCATAATATAAATTCCATAACAATTAAAAAATATCCAGGAAAACCCATTTTATTTATAATTTTTATTTCATATGACAATCTTTTGTAATATTTTCTTAAAACTTTAATACTTATTTTTTTGTTTAAATAAATTTTATGTAATCTTTTTTTTATTCCAGAGCATGATTTTTGTATTAAAAATTTTTCAGAAGAAATATTTTTTTTTAAAAATTTTGGTAAAAAATATTTTTTTGAAGAAAAAATAACATTACATCTTTTTGATATTTCCACACTATTTTTAATGACATCAGGCATATCTGAAAACAAATCTAACATATCATTTTCAGATTTAAAATATTGTTGTTTAGTATAATCATGATTATCTTTAGTTTTATATAAAGATATTCCTTTATTTATACAAACTCTTATATTATGAATTTTAAAATCATTTTTATTAATAAAACATACTTTATTGGTAGCAACTACTGGAACATTATAAAAATAAGAAATTTTTAACAACTTATTTATAAAAAATTCTTCATCTAATTTTTTTATTCTAACAATTTCTAAATAAAAAGAATCATAGAAATACTTTTTACAAAAATCTAAATATTTTTTTAAAGTATAAAAATTATTTTCTCCTAAACAATTATATAATTCATAAAAAATATCAAAATTTATTATTAACAATAAACCTTCATTATTTTTTTTTAAATAACTGCAATCAATATAATTCAAATCTTTTTTTTTTAATAAATTATTTTTTTGAATTTTTGAAGATATTAAAACTAAGTTATTATAACCAGAAATGTTTTTTGCAAATAAAATAATTTTTATATATTTCTTTAAAAACTTTATTTTTAAGCTAACACCTAAAATTGGTTTTATACCATAATAATGTGCAAAATTATAAAATTTTATCATTCCAAACATATTTCCGAAATCATTAATACCTAAAGCAGTCATATTAAAATCAAAAGCTTTTTTCAATAATTCCTTTGGTTTATTTAAACCATCTACAATAGAATAATCTGATCTTATATTCAAATGTACAAATTTAAAACTTTTCATAAAAATCTCTATTTAAAATCAAATATAAAAAATTTATTTTAAAATACATATAAAACTTGATAAACATGCAACTTTCTTATTTACAATAATTTTTCCATGAAATATATATGAGTTTAAAACTTTTCTAAACATCGTAACATTACATATTATACAATCTTTATAACTAACAGGAAAAAAAAATTTAGCAAAATTTATTTTTGCTAAATAAAACATTTTATTTTTATAATTAAACTTTTTGCTTTCGTATAACAATATTAATGAAGTTTGATGAAAAATTTCTAACATTAATACACCTGGATAAGCATAATTATTTATAAAATGTCTTCTTAAAAAAAAATCATTTTTTTTTATTTTTTTAAAAGATTTTATAAAAATATGTTTTTTTAAATAAATAACTCCATCTACCAATAAAAATGGGCTTTTATATGGCATATAAGTTAATAACTTTTTATAATTTATTATTTTTTCTTTTTTCATAGTATAATAAAAAATATGTTAAAGTTATAATACATTAATTTTTATTAATAATTATCTTTTCCAAAATAATAATTAAACAAAATAATTTTTTGATAAAAAATGTATTTTAAAAAATTTTATATTTTAATATTATTTAATTATTTTTTAAATAATTTTCTTTTAAATATAATGTTTTATCAATTTTTGTTATAAAATCATTTGTTACATTTTGAACAATCTTTTCTATTTTATATTTACTATCTTTATCAATGTTTTTTTTTAAATACATATTATTAAATTTTGTGTTAACATCTCTTCTTACAATTCTAATATTAACTTTAGCTATTTCACCTTCTTTATAAATCAATTTTATAAATTTAGTTCTTTTTTCAGATGTTATTAAAGGAACTGTTACAAAAACATCATTATCTTTTGTATAAGGATTGACATCAATATTAGATTTTAAAATAGACTGTATAATAATATTATTAATTGATTTATCAAACGCACTAATTCTCAAAGTTTTTGTATTATATACTGTAATTCTAGAAATTTTATTTAATAAAACTTTTTTACCATAATATATTAAAGAAATATTTGACAATAGCATAACATTAGCAGATCCAACTCTTATAGAATCAATTTTTTTTAAAAAAATATTAAAACATTTTTTCATCTTTTTTATAGAATAATCTTTAGCATAATTTATCAAAGCAAAACCTCAAAAAAACATAAAAATTATTATAAATATATATATTATATCTTTTTTTAAAATAAAAATAAAACTTAAAATATTTTTTCATACAAAAAACAAAAATATATAGAAGCTGTATAAAAAAACAGCTTCTTTAACATAAATTTAAAAAATTTTTATCATTCTCCAATTTCAAATCTAACAAAATTTTTTATTATTATATTATTTTCTAAAGAAAATTGTTCTATAGTCTTTTTTTCATCAATAACAAAATTTTGTGTCATTAAAACTATGTTAGAAAAACTTTTTTTAATTTTTCCTTTTACTATTTTATTAAAAAACTTATTTGGTTTTTTTAATTTTTTTGTTAATTCTGATTGAATTTCTTTTTCTTTTTTAAAAACATCTTTTGGAATACTATCAAAATTTAAATATTTTGGATTTTTTGCTATTATATGCATAGAAATTTTTTTTAAAACATCTTCATTAACATAATCATTAGAATTAGAATTAGAATTAGAATTATTTAAGTTTTCTGCTAATATTATTACTCCTATTCTATTACAATGAACATAATTATAAATATTTTTTCCAATAAAATACTTATATCTATTTATTGTAATATTTTCATTTACTCTATTTAATAACTCAATTCTGTCTTCTTCAAAATGTTTTTTTATAAAATTAAAATTTTTACAAAAATTTTTTGTAGAATATTTTATTATATTATTTCCAAATTGATAAAAATCTTTACTTTTAGAAACAAAATCTGTTTGACATTTTATTTCTAAAAGCACACAAAAATTTCCTTTTTTCCCAGACAATATAATACCATTATAAGTTTTTTTTATTTTCTTTTCTTCTGATTTTATAATTCCTTTTTTTCTCAAATTAAAAATTGCTTTTTTTATGTTTCCATTTGTATAAATTATTTCTTTTTTACAATCTAAAATTCCAACTCCAGTTTGTTTTCTTAGTTTTTTAATTATATTGTAAGAAATATTTTTCATAAAATTTTCCTAAAATTATATTAAATATAATATTTCAAATATTTTTATGTTAATAAAAAAATTAAATTTTTTTTATAACTTTATGTTCTTCAATAGATATAGCTTTTTTAATAACATTTAGATACAATTCTACAGATCTTACAGAATCATCATTTCCTGGAATTATAAAATCTATTTTGTCAGGATTAGAATTAGTATCTACTATAGAAAATACTATTATTCCTAAATTCTTAGCTTCAGAAATAGCAATTTTTTCATAATTAGCATCTATAACAAACAAAGCATCAGGAAGACCACCCATGTTTTTAATTCCACCTAAACTGTTTTCTAATTTGTTTAACTTTCTCATTTTTAACAAAACTTCTTTCTTTGTAAGTTTTTCAAAAGTGCCATCTAAAGATTCTAATTCTAAATCTTTTAATCTTTTTATAGATTGTCTAACTGTTTTCCAATTTGTTAACATTCCACCAAGCCATTTTTTATTAACATAAAATTGTTTGCAATAAATAGCAGTGTCTTTTACTATTTTAGATGCTACTTTTTTAGTTCCAACAAATAATATTTTATTTCCTTTTTTACACATTCTTTTTAATTCTAAAATAGCATTGTTTAATAATGGCATAGTTTTTTCTAAATTTATTATATGTATTTTGTTTTGAGAACCAAATATAAATGGTTTCATTTTTGGATTCCAATGTCTAGTTTGATGACCAAAATGTACCCCAGCTTTCAACATATCTTTCATAGATATAATTTTCATAAAACATAATTTCCTAAAAATTTTAATAAAAAAATATATTAATTTTTTAAATACTTTTTATACTATATTATAAATTAAAACAAATTTTTAAAAAAATAAAAAATAATAAAAAAAAATGGTAAAAATAAAAACTAAAGAAGAAATAGAAAAAATGAAAATTGCTGGAAAATTAACAGCAGAAGTGTTAGAAATGATAAAAAATTATATGCATCCAGGAATTACAACTCAAGAAATAGACAAAATATGTCATGATTATATTATACACAAACAAAAAGCTATACCTGCATGTTTAGGATATAAAGGATTTCCAAAATCAACTTGTATATCTATAAATAATGTAGTATGTCATGGAATACCAAATAAAGAAAAAATAAAAAATGGAGATATAGTCAATGTAGATATATCTGTAATAAAAAATGGATATCATGGTGATTCTTCAAAAATGTTTATTATAGGTGATGTAAAAAAAAAATACAAAGATTTATGTAAATCAACAAAAAAAAGTTTATATATAGCTATAAGACTTATAAAACCTGGAATAAAAATTTCAAAAATAGGAAAAAATATACAAAAATATATATTTAAAAAAAATTTTTCTATAGTAGAAGATTACTGCGGTCATGGAATAGGAAAAAAATTTCATGAAGACCCACAAATATTACATTATAAAAATAATAGTCAAATAACAATTTTAAAAGAAGGAATGACATTTACTATAGAGCCTATGATAAATTTTGGAAAAAAAGAAGTATATTGTTGTAAAGATGGGTGGACAGTTAAAACAAAAGATAAAAGTTACTCAGCTCAATATGAGCATACCATTTTAGTAACAAAATATGGATGTAAAATATTAACAATTAGAAAAGAAGAAAATATAAACAAAATATTAATGAATAAGAAATAAAAAATGTTATAATATTAAAAATTAATATATTTATTAAAATACAATTTTTTCAAAAAAAAAGAGAAAATATGCAAAAAATAAAAGAAATAATAAAAAATGCATTTGAAAAAAGACAAAATATAAATTTAAAAGAAAAAAACAAAGAATTAATAAATTCTGTAAATAAAGTTATAAAAATGTTAGATAATGGTGAAATTAGAGTATCAGAAAAACATGAAACATCATGGAAAACTAATACATGGATAAAAAAAGCAATATTATTAAAATTTATATTATCAAAAAATAAAATAATACACAGTTTAGAAACAACATATTATGATAAGATAAAATTAAAATACACAGATTATCATGATGAACAATTTGAAAAAGAAAAAGTTAGAATAGTTCCTCAAGCTACTGTAAGATATGGATCATTTATAAACAAAAAAAGTGTTCTTATGCCATGTTATATAAATATAGGCGCATATGTCGGAAAAAATACAATGATAGATACATGGTCTACAATTGGTTCTTGTGCACAAATTGGAAATAATGTACATATATCTGGAGGAGTAGGAATAGGAGGAGTTCTAGAGCCATTACAATCAAACCCAACTATTATAGAAGATAATTGTTTTATAGGAGCAAGATCAGAAATAGTTGAAGGAATAATAGTTGAAAAAGGATCAGTAATTTCTATGGGCGTATATATTGGTCAAAGTACTAAAATATATAATAGAAATACTGGTAAAATAACTTATGGAAAAATACCGTCTGGATCTGTAGTAGTTCCTGGATCTATTCAATCAAAAGATAAAACACATAGTTTATATTGTGCTGTTATAGTAAAAACAGTAGATTCTGAAACATTAAAAAAAACAAAAATAAATGATATTTTAAGAAATTTTTAAAAATATATTTTTTGTTCTTCTGACAAATATTTTATCGGAAGAACAAAAGAACATTTATAATTTCATAAATAAATATATATTACTATTTGCTCTTTTTATATAAAAAATTAATAAAATATTTTTTTTAGATACAAAATTGTCTAATTCTTTTAAACTATATATATTATTTTTATTGATATTTATTATTATATCATTTTTTCTAAATCCTAATTTATATGCATAACTATTAAATTTTACATAATTAACTTTTATAATATTATTTCCATTTTTCTTAATCATAGAAATTATTAATCCTGGTATTTTTTTATATGTATTAACATCATTTCTAATAAAATTTTCAAAACTACTCATTTTAATAAATAAATGTTTTATTTGACCGTCTCTTATTATATCTAGTTCTATATTTTTATCTAAAGGAAAAGAATAAATTTCTGCCTTAAAAGAAAGAAAATTTTTTATTCTTTTATGGTTCATAGAAATTATTATGTCTCCAGGAGACATACCACATTTTTCAGCTACAGAATCTGATATTACTTCACTAACAAAAATTCCTGTATTTATATTTAAATTCATAGCATTTGATATTTCTTGATTTATTTCAATTCCTATTATTCCTAATTCTCTATTCTGAACTTTTCCATATTTTTCTATTTGCTTTATTAAATTTTTTACCATATTAGAAGGTATTGAAAAACCTATTCCTATATTGCCTCCTCCAGGAGATAAAATTGCAGTATTTAAACCAATTAATTCACCGTTTAAATTTACTAAAGCTCCCCCTGAACTACCTCGATTAATTGAAGCATCAGTTTGAATAAAATTTTCATAATTTTCTATATTTAATCCATTTCTGCCAATTGCTGATACAATCCCATAAGTTGCAGTGTTACCTAAACCATAAGGATTTCCAATTGCTATTGCATAATCTCCAACTCTAACTTTATCAGAATCACAAAATTTTATTGATACTAAATTTTTTGCTTTTATCAATTTTATTAACGCTATATCAGAACTATCATCCACTCCAATTACTTTTGCATTAAATATTCTACCATCATTTAATTTAACGTTTATTTTATAAGAATTACTTATTACATGACTATTGGTAACTACATATCCATTTTTAGAATCTATTATAATTCCAGAACCTAATGAGCTAAAATATCTATTTTCTAATTTTTTATCATGCTTATTTTTATAAGTTTCTACAAAATTATCTTCATACATTTCATTATTATCTTTTTTATCAAGATTTTTAAACCCTTCAGCATCTATACTAACTACAGAAGATATTACCTTATCAATAGTATTTGATAAACTTGGTAAATTTTCTTTGCAAAAGTTAAAACTACTAGCTTCTACTAAACTAGTACAATTTGAAAAAATAAATAAAACACTAAAAAAAATAACATTAATATAAAACTTTAAATTTCTAAAAAAATTATACATAAATTGTCTCACGAAAAATATTAAAAACATTTTATAAAATTATATGATAATATTTAATATTAAATACAATTATAAAATTTTTAAAATGTTTACAATTATTTTTAAAAATATAAATTAAAAAATATATAAATATATATTATAAAGGAAAAAACATGTTAGGAGCAGATTTAGTAGTAAATTCTTTAATAAAACAAAAAACTAAATATATATTTGGATATCCTGGAGGAGCTGTTTTAGATATTTATGATGCTATAAAAAGAATAGGTAAAATAAAACATATATTAGTAAGACATGAACAAGCAGCAACACATATGGCTGATGGATATGCTAGATCTACTGGAAAAACAGGAGTAGTGTTAGTTACGTCTGGACCTGGAGCTACAAATGCAATAACTGGAATAGCAACATCTTATATGGATTCTATACCTATAGTAATAATATCTGGACAAGTAGATTCTTCTTTGATAGGAAAGGATGCTTTTCAAGAATGTGATATGATTGGAATCTCAAGACCAATAGTTAAACATAGTTTTATAATAAGAAGAACTTCAGAAATATGTGAAACATTTAAAAAATCTTTTTGCATAGCATCTTCAGATCGAAAAGGACCGGTAGTAATAGACATTCCGAAAAACATATTATCAAAAAATATAAAAAATTTTTTTGTTTTAAAAAAAAATAGTACAAAAAATAAAAAAAAAAATATATATATAGAAAAAAAAAAAATAAATAAAATATTTTATAAATTAATAAAATCAAAAAAACCAATTATATACGTAGGTGGAGGAATAATATCTTCTAATTGTAGTAAACATTTGTTAACTTTATTAGAAAAATTACATTTTCCAATTACCACGTCTTTAATGGGTTTAGGGTCCATACCTGGTAGACATGCACAATGTCTTGGAATGTTAGGAATGCATGGAACATATGAAGCTAACATGGCAATGCATTATTCGGATTTAATATTAGCTATAGGAGTTAGATTTGATGATAGAACCACTAATAACATTTCTAAATATTGCCCAAATGCAGAAATTATACATATAGATATAGATCCTACTTCAATTTCAAAAACTATAAAATCAAAAATTTCTATCGTAACGGATGCAAAACATTTTATAAAAAAAATTATAAAAGTTTTAAACAAAAAAAAATATAAAAAAAATAATATAAAAAAATGGTGGAATAAAATACAACTTTGGAGAAATCTTAATAGTTTAAAATATAATAATATATCTAATAAAATAAAACCACAATATGTTATAGAAACACTATGGAAAATCACAAAAGGAAAAGCATATATTACATCAGATGTTGGTCAGCATCAAATGTTCACAGCTTTACATTATTCTTTTGAAAAACCGAGACATTGGATAAATTCTGGAGGTTTAGGGACAATGGGTTTTGGATTACCAGCAGCATTAGGAGTCAAACTAGCATTTCCTAAAAAAAATGTAATTTGTATAACAGGAGACGGAAGCATCCAAATGAACATACAAGAATTGTCTACAGCAAAACAATATAAAATACCTATTTTAATAATAAATTTAAATAATAATGTATTAGGAATGGTAAGACAATGGCAAGATATAAATTATTCTAGTAGATACTCACAATCATACATGAAATCATTACCGAACTTCTCTAAATTAGCAGAATCATATGGGCATATAGGAATAGAAATACATGAAAAAAAAGAATTGCAAAAAAATATAAAAAATGCTTTAAAAAAAACAAAAATAAAAAAATTGGTTTTTTTAGATATAAAAATTGATCCTTTAGAACATGTATATCCTATGCAAATTAAAGGATTAGGAATGAATAATATGACGTTAAAAAATGTTAGGAAAAAATTATGAAAAAAATTATATATATTTTATTAGAAAATAAATCTGGTGTATTATCTAGAATAATAGGTTTATTTTCTCAAAGAGGATATAATATAAAAAATATTAAAGTAAAACCTTTTAAAAATAACAAAAAATTATCTAAAGCTATAGTAGAATTTTATAACAATAAACATGCAAATAACAAAATAAAAAAACAAATATCAAAATTAATAGATGTTTTAAATGTAGAAATAATAAAAAAATCTATTTAAAAAATATAAAATAAATTATATAAAACACAAAAAATGTTAAAAAAAAATAATCATATACCTGTATTATTAAAAGAAGTAATAAAATTTTTAAAAATAAAAGAAAACGGAATATACATAGATTGTACTTTTGGATTAGGAGGACATTCAAAACATATTTTAAAAAAAATTGGAAAAAATGGATATTTATATGCAATTGATAAAGATCCGATAAGTACAAAATTTGCTAAACAAATAAAAAATAAGAATTTTATGTTTATAAATGATTCTTTTAAAAATTTGATTTTTCATACTAATAAATTAAATATAACAAAAAAAGTTAATGGCATTTTATTAGATTTAGGATTTTCAAATAATCAAATAAAAGATAAAGAAAGAGGATTTTCGTTTATGTTAAATGGACCATTAGACATGCGATTTAATCAAACTACTGGGAAATCAGCAAAAGATTGGATAAATGAAAGTGATGAAAAAGAAATATTTAAAATAATAAAAAAATTTGGGCAAGAAAAATTTGCAAAAAAAATTGCGAAATCTATAGTAAATTATAGAAAAAAAAAAAAAATAGTAAATACTTTAGAATTGTCTAAAATAATAAAAAAAAATGTTAACATAAAAAATAGGAAAAAAAATCCAGCTACAAAAACTTTTCAAGCAATTAGAATACATATAAATAAAGAATTAAAATGTATAAAAAAAATATTAAAAGACTCATTAAAAATTTTATCTAATGGTGGTAGATTATTAATTATAAGTTTTAATTCTTTAGAAGATAAAATTATAAAGAATTTTATGAAAAAAAATAGTAAAAATGTTGAAATACCTAACAAACTACCGATAACTAACAAGGAAATAGAATATTTAAATTCAAAAAAAAAATTAAAGTTATTAAAAAAAATATTACCTTCTAAAAAAGAAATCAATAAAAACATCAAATCAAGAAGCGCAATATTAAGAATTGCAGAACTAAAATAAAAATAGCAAAATTTTTATATTTTAAAAAATAAAATAATAAAATATTGCTATATATAAAAAATATATTTTTAATTTTAAACAACTAATATAAACTAAATTATATTTATAAAATAATAAAATTAAAAAAAATAAAAAATTTCTTATACTTTTATAATTTTTTTAAAATATAAAAATTTAAAAGTTTTTAACATAGTATAAAAGTGACATAAAATATGGGAAAAAAATTAGTTACAAGCATAGAAATAGGACATAATAAAATAGTTACATTAATAGGAGAAATCAATAATAATAATATAAAAATTTTAGGAAGAGGAAAAAATAAATCTAAAGGTATTAATAAAACAGGAATATATGACTTAGAATCTATAAAAAATTGTATAGAAAAATCTATTAATAAAGCAGAAAAAATGGCTGAACATAAAATAAAATCAGCATATTTATCTATATCACACAAAAATATAAAATGTCATAATGAAATAGGAATAATACCAGTATCTGGAAAAGAAATTAAAAAACAAGATATTAAAAATGTAATATATTCTGCAAAATCTATCAAAATAAATAATGAACATATCATGTTGCATGTTATCCCGCAAGAATATTCAATAGATAAAATATCTGGGATAAAAAATCCAATAGGATTATCTGGCATGAGAATGAAAGGAAAAGTACATTTAATAACATGTCATAAAGAAATATATAAAAATATAAAAAAATCTATAGAAAAATGCAAAATAAAAGTAAATAAATTAATATTTTCAGGAATAGCTTCTAGTGAAGCAGTTTTAACCAATGAAGAAAAAAAATTAGGTGTATGTATGATAGATATAGGTAGTAACTCAATAGACCTAAGCATCTATTATAATGGATATACTATATATAATCATGTGATACCATATGCTAGTGAGTTAGTTACAAATGATATATCATATGCATTTTCTATATCTTACAAAAAAGCAGAAAATATAAAAATAAATTATGGATGTACTACAGTACCAATATTGGAAAAAGTTAAAAATAATAATATATTAGATTCGTATGGAAATATAATAAAAAATATAACTATTCAAAGATTAATAGATGTTATAGAGCCTAGATACGAAGAATTGTTAAACATAGTGAAATCAAAAATTATAAAAATACAAAAAAAAATATATAAAATTACTGGCAAAGAAATAGAAATAAAAAAAGGAATAGTAATAACTGGAGGAGGATCAAAAATAAAATTTTTAAAACATTGCGCAAAAAAAATTTTTTTAACACAAGTAAGAATAGCAACACCAAAAGATATAAAATATAAAAATAAAAAAATTTATGATCCTATATATTCAACTTCTGTTGGAATTTTAAAATATGTAAGAAAAAACAATAAATTTGATAAAAAAACAAAAAATAAAAATTTTATAAAAAGTATTGTAAGTAAAATAAATAAATGGATAATAAAATAAAAAAATAAGGTAAAAAAATGTTCGAAAACTTAGATTCTATAAAAGAAGCAATAATAAAAGTGATTGGAGTAGGAGGCGGAGGAGGAAATGCTATAGAACATATGATACAGGAAAAAATTGCAGGAGTAGAATTTTTTGCTGTAAATACAGATTCTCAAGCTTTAAAAAAAATAGAAGTAGAACAAACAATACAAATAGGAAAAAATATTACAAGAGGATTAGGAGCAGGATCTAATCCAGAAATAGGAAAAAATTCTGCAAAAGAAGATAAAGAATCTTTAAAAACAGCTATGGAAGGTGCTGATATGATTTTTATAGCTGCAGGAATGGGAGGAGGTACAGGGACAGGAGCAGCTCCAGTAATAGCTGAAATATCAAAGAATATGGGAATATTAACTGTAGCTGTAGTAACAAAACCATTTAGTTTTGAAGGTAAAAAAAAAATGTTGTATGCGGAACAAGGAATAATGGAACTATCAAAAAATGTAGATTCATTAATTACTATCCCAAATGATAAGTTACTGAAAGTATTAAATAGAGGAATATCTTTATTAGATGCATTTAGAGCAGCAAATAATGTATTAAATGGTGCAGTACAAGGTATAGCAGAACTAATTACTAAACCCGGGTTAATGAATGTAGATTTTGCTGATGTTCGTACTGTTATGTCAGAAATGGGTTATGCTATAATGGGTACTGGAATATCTTCAGGAGAAAATAGAGCTGAAGAAGCAGCAGAAATGGCAGTATCTAGTCCATTATTAGAAGATATAGATTTATCTGGAGCAAGAGGAGTATTAGTAAATATTACAGCGGGATTAGATTTAAAATTAGAAGAATTTGAAATAGTTGGAAATACAATTAGAAATTTTTCTTCAGAAAATGCAACAGTAGTAATAGGAACATCTTTAGATGATGATATGAAAGAAGAATTAAGAGTAACAATAGTAGCTACAGGAATTTCTCCTGAAAAAATTTATAATATTAATAGTGAAAAAAAAAAAACTTCTGATAAAATGTTATTAAAATATCAAAATCAATACTTAAATAAAGATTCTAAAAATAAAAAAAGACACAATCAAAATAATATTAACAAAAATTATATAAAAAAAAGTAAAAAAATGGATTATTTAGATATACCAACATTTTTAAGAAATAATAAAAAAAATAAATTATAAAATCAAAAAAAAGAAACTTTTAATATGTTCAAAAAAATAGAATATATAACAAATTACAATGATATAATAATAAGTATTTTTTCAAAAACTTTTGATTATATTAATATAATAAATTTTTTATAATATCATTATGTTAATAAAATTATTTAATAAAAACATAAAATGTATAAAATAAAATTTACTAAAAATTCAATAAAAAAAATTTTAAAAATTACAAAAAAAAAATTATATTTTAGAATATATATAATAGGAGGTGGATGCAACGGATTTAAATATGATTTTAAAACAGAAAAAAAAATAAAAAAAAATGACATAATTATAAAACAAAATGATGCTAATATAATAATAGATTATATTAGTATACAGTATTTAAAAAATATAAAAATAGATTACTTAGAAAATTTAGAAGGATCAAAATTTGTTATAAAAAATCCTAATGCTAAAACAAAATGTAGTTGCGGAATTTCATTCAGTATATAATAAAATTTTTTTTAAAATAAAGAAATAAAATTCATATAAAATAAAGTAATATATTTTTAATATATGTATACATAAACTTTTTTAAAAATATAAATTTATAAAATATTTAATTGTCACATTTTTTAAAAATTTAATTTATAAAAAATACATGCATATTAACTTTAATAAAAATTAAAATATATTATTAAAAAATATAAAATTTTAATGAGAATAATATGCATGTAAAATTTAAATACTTTAACTTTGTATTTTAATTTTAAATAATTAATAAAAAATTTGTTAATGAAAAAAAATATATTTCAATATATATTAAATATCCACACATTTATTTTGAAAAATTTCTGAAGATGAGCATATTGTTTCATATATAGTAGGATGTGCATGCATAGTTAAAGATATATCTTCAGCATCACAACACATTTCTATGGCTAAACTAATTTCGCCTAAAATTTCACTAGCACGTGATCCTATCACAATACCACCTATTATTCTATTTGTATCAGAATTGAAAATTAACTTAGTTAATCCCATAGTATGACAAGAAGAAACAGCTTTCCCAGAAAATTTCCATGGAAATTTAGCAATTTTATAATTTATATTATTTTTTTTAGCTTCGTTTTCCAATATACCAGACCATGCTATTTCTGGATTAGAATATATTATATAAGGTATTATTTTTGGTTCATAAAAAATATTTTCATTACATATTATTTCAGACACTATTTTTCCTTGATAAGATCCCTTATGAGCTAACATTGGGTTTCCAGAAACATCTCCTATTGCATAAATATTTTTTACATTAGTTCTAAGTTTTTTATCTACTTTTATATAACCAAATTTATCTTTTTTAACAAATATATTTTCTAATTTTAGTTCCTTGGTATTAGGTTTTCTACCAACAGAAACCAAAATTACATCATATAAAATTTTTTTATTAAAATTTTTTTTATTACTAAAACTAACTAATAATCCTTCTTTTTTTTCTACAATTTTTATTATATTTGTTCCTAACAATAGATTAAATCTATCTTTTATAGAATTTTTAAAAATATCAACAATATCTTCGTCTAAAAAAGAAAACAAACTATCAGATCTTTCCACAACATCTATTTTTGATCCAAATGCACTATAAATTGTAGCCATTTCCATTCCAATAACTCCTGAACCAATTATTAATATTTTTTTTGGTACTTTTAAAAAATTTAATGCATCGTCAGAATTCCATATTCTTACATTTTTATAAGGAATATTTTTTAGAACAATTGGTTTAGAACCTGTAGATATAACAGCATTTTTAAAAATTATTCTCTGATATGTTTTTGAAAATTTATTATTATAATTTACTATTATGCTATTTTTGCTTTCAAAATAAGCAGTTCCATGTAATACAGTTATATTTTTTTTTTTAGAAATATTTTTTATTCCAATATTTAAATTTTTAATTATTTTGTTTTTCTCTAACATAATTTTTAAAAAATTTGTTTCATTTATGTTTATTTTAATTCCAAATCTACTTAATTTTTTTGCTTCTTCAATAACTTCAGATATATGCAATAAATATTTAGATGGTATACATCCATTATTTAAACATACTCCTCCTAAAACATCCTTTTTTTCTATTAACACAGTATTTACACCTAAATCTGCTAGTCTAAAAGCAGCAGAATATCCAGATGGACCTCCACCTATTACAACTGTGTGTGTATTCAAATCTTTCATAATATTTAAAACTCTCTCTGAATGCTTTTATTTTTATAAAATTAATTTATATATAAATAAAAAATTATTTTAAATTTTTTTAAAAAATTATTCTATTATAAAATTATAAAATTCTTCTAACTTAACTTTTATAAAATTTATAAAATTTAAAGCTTCAACACCATTTATTACTCTATGATCATAACTTAATGATATTGGAAGAATAATTTTATTTAACATTTTTTTTTCTAAAAAAATATTTTTGTGAAAAAATTTTGAAATTCCTAAAATGGCAACTTCTGGATAATTTATAATAGGAGTAAAATGCCCACCACCATAACCTCCTAAACTAGATACAGTAAAATTTCCACCTTTCATATTTATATTATTAAAACAATTTGATCTAATATTTTTAGCAAATTTTTTTATATCATTAGAAATATTTAGTATACTTTTTTCTAAGATATTTTTTATTACAGGAATAAACAATCCATTTTTGGAATTTACAACTATTCCTATATTAATATATTTTTTTAAAAATAAAATGTCATCTTTTTGAGAATATGAACTATTAAAATTTTTAAATTTTTTTAAAGCATGACCTAATGATTTTATAATAAAAGGAAGTAGTGTTATTTTAGAATTAGAAACATTTTTAGAAATAATATCTAAATTTATTTTTTTTCTAAATTTTTCTAATCTAGTTATGTCTATTTCATCAAATTGTGTTACATGAGGTATTTTTGACCAACTGTCATATAAATTTTTAGAAACAACTTTTTGTATTTTGTTTAAAGAAATTTTTTCTACTTCTCCAAAATTTTCAAAATCAAATTGTTTTTCTAAAAAATTGTTTTTATAAATTTTATTATGTTTATTCTTTGAATTTTCTAAATATTTAAAAAAATCTTCTTTAGATATTCTATTTTTTTCTCCTGTTCCTTTTATCTTTAACAAATTTACATCATTTTTTCTAGCCAATCTTCTCACCATAGGTGATGCATATATTTTATCACACGTGTCTATATCATTATTTTTATTAAATTTATCATTTAAATTATATACTTTATCTTCAAAAATTTTATTTTTAATTTTAGATTTTAACAACAATATTTTTGAATTAGTTGTTACTTTGTCTCCAATATTTAAAAAAATTTTTTTTACTTTTCCATCTTTTTTTGAAGGTATTTCAATAGAAGTTTTTTCTCCTTCTATTACAATAATATTTTGATTTTTTTTTATAAAATCTCCAACTTTTATCAATATTTCTACAACTTCTAATTCTTCTTTTCCAACATCTGGAATCTTAACTGTTTTATACACTTAAAACCTCTTGTTATATGCGCGGATTAACTTTATTTACATTAATATTAAATTTTTTAATTGCATTTAATACTATGTCTTTATTTATTATTTTTTTATTATAAAATATTGTTAGTACAGATATAATTATATAAAATTCATTGATTTCAAAATGTTCTCTTAACTTATCTCTACTATCAGATTTTCCAAAACCATCTGTTCCTAATACTACATATTCATTAGAAGGAACATATTTTCTTATTTGTTCAGCAAAAAGTTTCATATAATCTGTACATGCTACAGAAGGACTATCATTCATAATTTTTGAAATATATGATATTTTTGGTAAATCATTTGGATGTAACATGTTCCATCTATCACAATCTTGACCATCTCTTGCTAGTTCTGTAAAAGAAGTAACACTATAAATATCTGAAGATATATTATATTCTTCTGACAAAATTTTTCCAGCTAAACATACTTTATTTAGAATAGATCCAGATCCTAATAATTGAACATGTTTAAACGTTCCTTCAAATTTTTTTAATTTATACATTCCTTTACAAATTCCATATTCAGAATTTTTAGGAATTTTAGGCATATTATAACTTTCATTCACAACGGTTATATAATAATATATATTTTTTTGATTTATACCATACATTTTATTCATACCATCATGAATTATAACAGCCAATTCATAAGAATACGCAGGATTAAAAGATACACAATTAGGTATTGTTAAAGAATAAATATGACTATGTCCATCACTATGTTGTAATCCTTCTCCATTTAATGTTGTTCTTCCTGAAACAGCTCCTATTAAAAAACCTCTTGCTTGTTGATCTCCTGCAGCCCAAAGTAAATCTCCAATTCTTTGAAAACCAAAAATAGAATAATATATATAAAATGGAATTACTGGAAAATTATTATTACTATAAGATGTAGCAGCAGCTAACCAAGATGCTCCAGCACCTAATTCATTTATACCTTCTTGCAAAATTTGACCTTTTTTATCTTCTTTATAATACAAAAAATCATCCTTGTCTTGAGGAATATATTTTTGCCCTAAAGAACTATATATTCCAATTTTTCTAAATAAACTTTCCATTCCAAATGTTCTAGCTTCATCTGCAATTATAGGAATGATTCTATTTTGAATAAATTTATTTTTTAACAAAATATTTAAAATTCTAATAAAAGAAACAGTTGTAGATATTTTTTTTCTTTGTTTAATTAATAATGATTTAAATTCTTTTATTTTAGGTAGTATGAGTTTTTCAGTAAATTTTTTTCTTCTAAAAGGAACATAACCGCCTAATCTTTTTCTATTTTCATGAATATATTTATATTCTTTAGATTTTTTTTTAAAATTTATATAAGATAAATTTTTTTCTTTATCTTCATATATTTTTAATGACAATCTTTTTTTTATATTTACAATTGATTTCATATCAATATTTTTTAATTGATGAGATATGTTTTTACTTTCTCCAACTTTTCCTAAACCATATCCTTTAACAGTATGAATTAAAATTACTACTGGTTTTTCTTTTATTAAATTTGCTTTATAAATAGCATTAAAAATTTTTATAGAATCATGACCACCTCTTTTTAAATTTAGTATTTCATCATCTGTCATATTTTTTACTAATTTTCTTGTTTCTTTATATTTTCCAAAAAAATTTTTTCTTATAAAATTACCATCTTTAGACTTAAAATTTTGATAATCTCCATCCAAAGTTTCATTCATAAGTTTAATCAACTTTCCAGAATTATCTTTGTCTATTAAAGTATCCCAATTACTTCCCCAAATAACTTTTATGACTTCCCATCCAGATCCTAAAAAAAAAGATTCTAGTTCATTTATAATTTTACCATTTCCATATACTGGTCCATCTAACCTTTGTAAATTACAGTTTATTATAAAAATTAAATTATCTAATTTTTCTCTCGCGGCTATATTAATTAAACCTTTAGATTCAGGTTCATCCATTTCTCCATCTCCTAAAAAAGCATACACTTTTTGTGAAGTAGTATCTTTAAGTTTTCTATTATGAATATATTTTAAAAATTTAGCTTGATATATAGAAAACACAGAAGTTAAACCCATGGAAACAGTTGGAAATTGCCAAAAACTTGGCATTAACTTTGGATGAGGATATGAAGATAATCCTATACCATCAGTTTCTTGTCTAAAATTATTCATTTGATCTTCTGTAATTCTTCCTTCTAAAAATGATCTTGAATATATTCCAGGAGAAATATGTCCTTGAAAATATATTAAATCACCAGAATTTTTTAAATTTCCAGCTTTAAAAAAATGATTAAAACATACATCATATATATGAGCTGAAGATTGAAAAGATGAAATATGGCCTCCTAAATCTAAATTTTTATTAGAAGATTTTAATACCATTACTATTGCATTCCATCTCATGGCTGATCTAATTTTTTTTTCAATTTTTAAATTTCCAGGATATTTTTTTTCATCAATTTTTGATATAGAATTTAAATAGTTATTTAAAAAAAAACTATTTGTTGTATATTTTACCCCTAATTTATTAAACGTTTTAAAAATTTTTTTTAATAAAATTTTTGATTTTTTAATACCTTGTCTATGTATAAAAGATCTGATTGATAAAATCCATTCAAACAATTCTTCATTATCTATATCTTTATTAAAATTTTTTAGCATAAATATCCTAATTTTATTAATAATTTTATATATAATATAACTTTTAAGAATATAAAAACAAAAAAATTTTTACATTTCTTAAAAAATCATAATTTTAATATAAAGTAAAATATTTTAAACTAATTTTTTTATAAAAAAAATAAAAACAATATTATATGTATTCTTTAACAAATATTTAAAATAAAACATATTTTTAACATTTTTTATATAAGTGTGTACATATTTAATTATATAAAAACATTTTAAATAAAATTTTTTATAAAATTTAATTATCTAATAGTTATAAAAAATTTTAATAAAAAAATTATTTTATAAATTTAAAATATAATATATTATGTTTATAATAAAAAAAATTAATTATTTTTTTTTAAGAAAAAATTATTGTTTATAAATTCAAAAAATGAAATTTCTAAAAAAAACTTTTTATTATAAAAAATATCTATTAAATAAATAAAAAAATTACATGAATATTTATTAGAATAAAAAAAACTTGTTAATGAAACAACTTCACATTTTACAAAACTTATCATACCCATAAACATCAAAAAAGATTCTTTTTTGTATTCTTGTTTTGGGTTCCTTTCAGCATATCCTCTAAGATGTATATTATTTTTTAAATGTTCTAAATCATATAAATGTTCTATCCAAAATATATCTAATATTTTTAATATTAAAATTTTTTGAAATTTATTAAATTCATTTTTATCAACATATTTTTTTTTTTTACAATAATTTTTTTTAAAAATTTTAAAAATATTATTATTAAATTGATTATTAGTAATAAGATGATTTTCAATATAATTATTTATATTACAATAATCTAAATTAAAAGATTTTTTTAAATGTATTTTTAATGCATCTAAACTTTTTATATTATTTTGATTTTTTTTTAAAAAATATGAATTTACTAAAGATTTAAAAACTTCTTTAGAAATATTAAAAATTGTTTTAAAAATATTTTTACTATTTAATATTTTATTTCTATTTTCATAAAATATAAGCCTTTGTTCATTTATAATATCATCATATTCTAACAACTTAGCTCTAATTTCATAATTATAATTTTCTAATTTTTTTTGAGAATTATGTATTGCTTTACTTATAAAAATATTACTAATTTCTTGATTTTTTTTTATTCCTAATCTTTGAATCATATAAATCACTTTATTAGGTACAAATGTTTTAATTAAAGGATCCTCCATAGAAACATAAAATCTAGAAGATCCTATATCTCCTTGACGTCCAGATCTTCCTCTAAGCTGATCATCTATTCTTCTAGATTCATGTCTTTCTGTTCCTATTATATGTAAACCTCCAGAAGATAAAACAAAATTTCTATTTTTTTTCCACATTTTAAAAATTTTTTTGTTATCACAAAATTTATTTTTTTTTTTATAATTTTTACAAAATTTTTTAAAACTACCTCCTAACATTATATCAGTACCTCTTCCAGCCATATTAGTAGATATAGTAATGGCTCCTAACATACCTGCGTTTTCTATTATTTTTGCTTCTTTTTTATGGAATTTGGCATTTAAAATATTATGTTTAATATTCAATTTATTTAACTCATTTGAAATTATTTCTGATTTTTCTATAGAAACAGTTCCTACTAAAACTGGTTGTTTTTTTTTTATACAAGACTTTATATCTAATATTATAGATCTAATTTTTTCTTTTTCCGTAATGTATATTAAATCTGTAAAATCTTTTCTACAAATTTTTTTATTAGTTGGCACAGAAATAGTATTTAAATTATATATAGTTTTAAACTCTTCAGATTCTGTTGAAGCAGTACCTGTCATACCAGAAAGTTTGTGATAAAGACGAAAATAATTTTGAAAAGTTATTGAAGATAGTGTATAACTATTATTATGAATTTTTATATTTTCTTTAGCTTCTATAGCTTGATGCAAACCATCAGACCATATTCTGCTTTTAGAAATTCTTCCTGTATGTTCATCTACTATTAAAATTTTGTTATTTTTAACAATATAATCTACATTTTTAATAAATAATTTATTTGCTTTTAATGCATTTGTTATATATTGAAATAAAATAATATTTTTAGAAGAATATAGAGAAAAATTATTGTTCAAAAATCTATTTTCTAAAAAAATTTTTTCTATTTTTTTAAATCCAATATCAGTAAAATGAATTTGTTTTCTTTTTTTATCTATATAAAAATCACCTTTAATATCTGAACTTTTATGTAAAGATTTTTTTTGTAAAATAAACATAGACGCTAAGTCATTAATTTTTTTATATAAATTTTTATCAGATTTCATACAACCTGATATTGTTAAAGGAGTTCTAGCTTCATCAATTAAAATAGAATCAATTTCATCTATTATTGCATAATTTAATGTTCTTTGAACTTTATCATTTATACATAAAACCATGTTATCTCTTAAATAATCAAAACAAAATTCATTGTTTGTACCATATGTAACATCTGAAAGATATGCAGCTTTTTTCATACTAACATTCATATTTGACAAATTTAAACCAGAACTAATTCCAAGAAAATCAAATAATTGTTTATTTTGTTCATAATCTCTTTTTGCTAAATAATCATTCATAGTAATTACATGAACTCCTATACCAGGCAATGCATTTAAGTATATTGGAAGTACAGAAGTTAATGTTTTACCTTCTCCAGTTTTCATTTCTGCTATACATCTATCATTTAAAATTATTCCTCCTATAATTTGAACATCAAAATGTCTCATTCCTAAAACTCTCTTACTAGCTTCTCTAACTGTAGCATAAGCTTCAGGTAATATATTTTTTAAAGACATTCCATTAAAAATTTTATTACGATATTTTTTAGTATGATTTTTCAAATGCTTATCACTTAATTTAGAAAATTTAATTTCCATATCATTAATTAAATTCAATATTATTCTAACTTTTTCTAAAATTTTTTCATGTTTACTTTTAAATAAATTTTTAAAAAAATGTATTAACATAAAAATATTTCTCATATCAAAAACAATTACTTTAAAAAAAATTAAAAAATTTCTATAAATTATATCAGCATAATATGTTTTTATATGAAAATGTATGAAAAAATATTAAAAATATTTTTAAGTGTTATAAAAGTTTCTAAAAACATTTGAAATATTTTTATAATATAATTTAGGAAATTTAAAAAATCTTGGATACTTTACATAAAATAAATATAAACCAGAAGGATCAGATGAACAGTTTAAAAAATTATTGTTTTTCATACACAACAATTTCTTAATCCAAAATATATCTTTTTTTTTGGAACCAATTTTTATTAATTCACTAACTATATTTCTGACCATATTATGCAAAAATGAATTTGCAATAATATCAAATATTATAAAAGAATTTATTCTATACACTTTTGATGTAAAAACATATCTATATGAAACTTTAGATTGACAATTTTTAGAACGAAATGAAGAAAAATCATGTTCACCAATTAAATATTTTGCAGACATATTCATTCTTTTATCATCTAGATAATTTTTATTAAAATTAAAAAAATTATTTTTAAAAAATACAGATTTATAACTACTATTATTTATTATATATCTATAATGTCTATAAATTGCACTATGTCTAGCATGAAAATTATATGGAACTTCTTTTGCCCAAATAACAGAAATATCATTAGGTAAATAAAAATTTGTACCTAATATCCAAGATTTATTTTTTCTAACAGAATTAGTATTAAAATGCACAACTTGACCAACACTATGAACTTGCGCGTCAGTTCTACCCGCACAATGAACTAAAATTTTTTCATTAGCTATTATAGATAAGCATTTTTCTAATACATTTTGTACAGTCATCACATTTTTTTGAATTTGCCATCCATGATAATTTGTTCCGTTATATTCTATTCCTAATGCAATTCTCATAATATTAAAATTACCAAAAATAAAAGTTGAAAAATATTAATATATTAGTATCATATTTTTATTAATAAATTCTAATAAGCATTTTTATACTAATTTAATTAATTGAATTAAAATATTTAAACCTTATATTAAAAAAATATTTATATAATATAAAATTGTTTTAAAAAAATAACAAAATTATAATGTGGAACAAATATATGAAAATAAAAAAAAAGAAAATGTCTTCTTTAAGCATATTATCAATTGCAAAAGTAAAACCATATAAAAATAAAAAAAATGAAAAGTATATGAACAAAAACCAAATAAAACATTTTACAAAAATATTAAAAGCATGGAAAAAACAAATAGAAAACAGAAACAAATATTATAAAAATAATATATCAGGAGAACAAATAAATTTTCCAGATCCAATTGATAGAGCAGTACAAGAAGAAGAATTTAGTCTAAATTTGCAAAATAGCGTAAGAGATATTAAAACAATAAAAAAAATAAATAATACTCTAAAAAAAATTGAATTAAAAAATTTTGGATATTGTTGTTCATGTGATATTAAAATAGGAATAAAAAGATTAGAAGCTAGACCAACAGCAAATTTATGCATAGATTGTAAAACTCTAGCAGAAATTAGAGAAAAACAAATTATAAAATAAATATATTTATAATATAATTTTATTTAAAAAAATATTATTATAAAATATAAAATCATAATCATAAAAATAAACTTTAAAAAATTTTATATATAAAAATATAAATCTGTATATAGGAAAAATAAAATTGTGAAAGTATTAAAATTTGGCGGTTCTTCTTTATCAAATGCAAAAAAATTTATAAAAATATCAAAAATATTAAAAAAAAAAAGTAAAAACAACAAAATTTATGTAGTATTATCAGCTCCATATAAAATTACTAATTATTTAATTTCTTACATAAAAAATTATGAAAATAAGAAAAATAATGATAATTTAGAAAAAATTAAAAAAAAACTCAAAAAAATATTAATAAATATTTTATTAATAGAAAAAAAAATTAAAATTTCAGTACTAAAAAATATATTAAATAATCATATAAAAAAAATAGAAAAAATATTAAAAAATAGAACACATACAAAAAAAATAAATGAAAAAGAAAAAGCAATTATAATAAGTAAAGGAGAAATCATATCAGTAGAAATTATGCATTATATTTTAAAAAATATGAACGTAAAATCTAAAATAATAAATCCTGTAAAAAAAATAATTTCTAATAATAATTATTTAAATGCAAAAATAAATATAGATGCATCCTGCAAAAAATTAAAAAGTACAAAAAAATATAAAGAAAAAATAATTTTAATGCCAGGATTTATATCAGGAAACAAAAATAAAGAAACAACATTATTAGGAAGAAACGGATCTGATTATTCAGCAACAATATTATCAAATTGTCTACATGTAGAATTATGTGAAATTTGGAAAGACGTAAATGGAATATATACAGCAGATCCAAAAATTGTTTACAATGCAAAACATATAAAAAAAATTTCATATGAAGAAACTTTAGAACTAGCAAAATGTGGATCAGAAATAATACACCCAAAAGCAATATATCCTTTATATAAAAAAAATATACCATGCATTATAAAAAATTCATATTTTCCAAATATTAAAGGAACATTAATACACAAAAATTCTGAAAATAATAGTAAAATCTCAATAAAAAGTATTACATATTTAAAAAATTCAGCAATAATACAAATATTTTTTAAAAAAAATGTAAATAAAAAAATATTGAAAAAAATATTAATGTATGAACAAGAAAATAGCCAATATAAAATATTTAATACTAAAATAATAAGTGAAAAAAAAATTACAATTATAAAATCTAATTATGATAATAATGAAAACATAAAAATTTTAAAAAATTTTATAGAAAAACATTTTAAGAAAGATCAAAAATGTAAAATAAAAATAAAAAAAAACTTATCAATAATATCTATTATAGGAAAGAACATATCATCAAAAACAAAAATATTATATAAAATAATTTATGCAATAAAAAAAATTAATGTAAAAATAATTTCAATAATTTTAGAAAATTCAAAAAACTCAATTTCAATAATAATAAAAAAAAAATATCTTAAAAGTTCAATAATATCTATACACAATGAATTTTTTTATAAAAAAAAAATAATAGAAATATACTTATTAGGTGTAGGAGGAGTTGGTAATAGTTTTTTAAATCAAATTTATAATCAAAAAAAAAAATTAAAAGAAAAGAAAATAGAAATAAAAATACTAGGTATTGCAAACTCAAAAAATTATATAGTACAAAAAAATCATATAAAAAAAATACAAATACAAAATTTTATAAATAAAAAAATAAAAAATTTTAATATAAAACATTTTATAAAAAAAATAAGAAAAAATAATTTAAACAATCCTGTTATAATAGATTGTACATCTAGTAAATATATTTCTAAAAAATATGATTACTTTATAAAAAACAAATTTCATATAATATCATCTAATAAAAAAGCAAACACAGATAATATTAATTATTATAAAAAAATTAGAAAATATTCAATAAAGTATAAAAAAAAATTTTTATATGAAACAAATGTAGGAGCTGGGTTACCAATAATAGAAAATTTAAAAAATTTAATTAATTCCGGAGATAAAATAATAAAATTTAGAGGAATATTATCTGGATCTTTATCATATATTTTTGGAAAATTAGAGGAAAAATGTTCTATATCAAAAGCAGTAGAAAAAGCAAAAAAACTTGGATTTACTGAACCTAATCCAATAGATGATTTATCTGGAATAGATGTAGCTAGAAAATTGTTAATTATAGCTAGAGAAATTGGTTACAATTTAGAATTAAAAGATATTAACATAGAAAAAATTCTACCTGAAAATATAAAAAAAAATAAATTTATAAAAGAAAAAACAACAATACAAATAAAAGATCTAGAACATTTTTATTCAAAAAAAATTTTACAAGCAAAAAAAAATAAAAAAGTACTAAGATTAGTAGGATCAATATCAAAAAATGGAAATTGTATTGTAAAAATAGAAAGTATAGATAAAAAAGACCCATTATATGAAATAAAAAATGGTGAAAATGCATTCATATTTTATAGCAAATATTATAGCCCAATACCATTAATATTAAGAGGATATGGCGCAGGAAATCAAGTTACTTCAGCTGGAGTATTTTCAGACTTATTACGCATAATATCATAATCACATGGAAAAAAATAATGATAAAAATTTATTCACCAGCTACTATAGGAAATATAAGTGTAGGATTTGACACACTAGGATTAGCAATTTCTCCATTAGACAATTCTAATTTAGGAGATACTATAGAAATAAAAAAATATAAAAATTTTAAAATAAAAAATATTGGAAAATTCTCAAAACAACTTCCAAAAAAATTTACAAAAAATATTATATGGCAATGTTGGAAATATTTTTGTAAAAAAATAAAAAAAAACATATCAGTATTAATAACTTTAGAAAAAAACATTCCTATAGGGTCAGGACTTGGTTCTAGTGCATGTTCAATTTCATCAAGTTTAGTTGCTATGAATGTATTTTGCAATAATCCATTATCTAACATTGAACTTTTAAAATTAATGGGAAAATTAGAAGGAAAAATTTCTGGTAATGTGCATTATGACAACGTCGCTCCTTGTTTTTTAGGAGGGCTTCAAATAATATTAAATAAAAAAAATATAATAAGTCAAAATATACCATTTTTTAAAAATTGGATATGGATAGTAGCTTGGCCGGGAACAAAAACATCTACTCTACAAGCTAGAAAAATATTACCTAAAAAATATAAGTTAAAAACTTGCGTTGAACATAGTAGAAATCTATCAGGATTTATACATTCATCATATTCTATGCAACAGAAATTAGCTTCTAAATTTATAAAAGATTTAATAGCAGAACCATATAGAATGAAATATATACCAAATTTTATAGAAATAAAAAAAACTATAGAAAAAATGGGTGCAATAGGATTTGGAATATCTGGATCAGGTCCAACAATTTTTTCTATATGTAAAAATATTACAATATCAAAAAAAATATCACAATGGTTGACAAAAAATTATTTAAAAAAAAAAGAAGGATTTGTAAAAATATGTAAAGTAAATAATAAAGGAACAACAATAATTGGATAATATAATGAAACTATATAGTTTAAAAAATATTTTTAAAGAAGTAACCTTTTTAGAAGCTGTTCAACTTGGATTGTGTGAAAAACAAGGTTTGTTTTTTCCAAAAAAAATACCATTTTTTAAAAAAAAAGAAATAAAAAAAATATTAAAAATGAATTTTTTTGAAAAAAGTTTTAAAATATTAAATGCTTTTATAGGAAATGAAATATCTAAAACTAATTTACGCAAAATAATAAAAAAATCTTTTGAACATACAATTCCAAAAATAAGAAAAATAGAAAAAAATATTGCATGTTTAGAATTATTTCATGGACCTACATTAGCTTTTAAAGATTTTGGTGCAAGATTTATGTCTCAAATAATATATTTTTTAAAAAAAAAAAATAAAGGCAAAGTAACAATATTAACTGCAACTTCAGGAGATACTGGAGCAGCTGTCGCAAATGCATTTTATAAAATGAAAAATGTAAATGTAGTTATATTATATCCAAAAGGAAAAATAAGCAAAATACAAGAAAAAATGTTTTGTACTTTAGAAGAAAATGTAAAAACAATATCTGTAAATGGAAGTTTTGATGAATGTCAAAAATTAGTAAAAATTGCGTTCAACGATTCAAAATTAAAAAAAAAAATTGGTTTGAATTCAGGAAATTCTATAAATATAAGTAGATTGTTAGCTCAAATTTGTTATTATTTTGAAGCATTTTCTAATTTAAAAAAAAAATATAGAAAAAATTTAATAATATCAGTTCCATGTGGAAATTTTGGTAACATAACAGCAGGATTAATAGCTAAGTCAATAGGACTTCCAATAAAAAGTTTTATAGCATCTACAAATTCTAATGACACAGTTCCTAGATTTTTAAAATATAATAAATGGGAACCTAAAAAAACAATTTCTACAATTTCTAATGCAATGGATATTAGTATTCCAAACAATTGGGATAGAATAATAGAATTATTTAAACAAAAAAAATGGAATATAAAAAATTCAAAATACTTAAAATTTGGATCAGTATCAGAAAAACAAACAAAAAAAAGTATAAAAAAATTATATAAATTAAAATATATTTCTGAGCCGCATGCTGCAGTAGCATATACAATATTAAAAAAAAAAATAAAAAAAGAAGAATATGGGCTATTTTTAGGAACAGCACATCCATCCAAATTCAAAGATACAGTAGAAGAAATTATAAATAAAAAAATAAAATTACCTGAAAAAATTAAGCACCAAAAAAATATGAAATCTTTTTCATTTTCTATAGATCCAAAATTCAATTTATTAAAAAAATTTTTAACGTAAAATAAATTAAGTTTCCTAACAAGTAAAAAAATTAAACACACTTGATAGGAAACTTAAAAAAATGTACTATACATTAAATAAAAAATATATAATATCTCCATCAGACAAAATATAATTTTTACCTTCTAATCTATATTTTCCAAATTTTTTTACCATCTTTATACTTTTATAAAATAAAAAATCTTTATAAGAAATTACTCTAGCTCGTATAAATCCCTTTTTAAAATCTGTATGAATAATATTAGATGCATCAATAGCAGTAATACCTTTTTTTACTATCCATGCTCTTATTTCTTTATCTCCTACAGTAAAAAAAGTTTGCATGTTTAACAAATTAAATGCTAAATATATTATTTTATTAATATCTTTTAAAAAAAACTTTAACATAGTATCATAATTAATATTATTTTTAAACAATGAAATTTTATTAAAATTAATACAAATAGGAAAAATTTTATAAGGAAAATTTATTAATTTATTAAAAATTTTGTTTTTAATTTTTAAAAAAACAAAATCTTTTATACTTATATTTGCAATATATAATACAGGTTTATTGGTTATAAAATTAAAAATTTTTACAATATTTTTTTGTTTTTTACTAAAAACAACATTGTTAAGCATAATGTTTTTTTTTAAATTTTTTAAACAAAGATTTAGTACATCAAAAATTTCAAATAAATTATCTGATTTTTCTAATTTTTTTTTTTTTATTTTTTCTTCATAACATTTTATATATTTTTTACAATTTTGATAATCAGATAAAATAAGCTCTGTATTAACTAAATCAACATCATATACAGGATCAACTTTATTATTAACATGTATTATATTTTCTTCTTTAAAAAATCTAACTACATGTAATATTACATCAACATTTTTAATATTTTCTAAAAATTTATTACCTAAACCATCACCTAAATACGAATTCTTAATTAATCCAGCTATGTCTACACATTTTATATAAGATTTTATAATATTTTTAGATTTAACAATTTTAGCAATTTTATCTATTCTATAATCTTCAACAACAGAAATACCTATGTTAGGTTCTATAGTACAAAATGGAAAATTTTTGGAAGGAACGTTTGATTTTGTTAATATATTAAATAACATAGATTTTCCAACATTAGGTAAACCTACTATACCGCATTTTAATGACATAATTAAAACTTCTCTAATTTTTGTTAATAAATTTTTCAACAATATTTATTGAACTATATATAGATTGAAAAATTAACTTTTTTTCTTCTTTACTAGGCTTAGATAATACATAAGAAGATAAACTAACATTTCTTTTAGGTCTTCCTATACCAATGCATAGCCTATTAAATGCAACTTTATTTTCAAATTTACTGATTATATTTTTTATACCATTATGACCATAATTTTTATATGAAGTAATAAATTTTGTTTTACCAACAAAAGTATTTAAATCATCTTGTATAATTAAAATATTTTTAATTTTTATTTTATAAAAAGAAGCTACCGCATAAATAGATGTTCCATTTAAATTCATATAAATATTTGGTATTAAAAAATAAACATTGTTATTAACACATTTACATAATCCAATGTATCCAAAAAATTTTTTTTTATATTTTAGTACTATTTTAAATTTTTTATATAAAATTTTTATAAACCATGATCCAACATTATGTCTAGTATCAATATAGTCTTCAATAGGATTAGATAAACCAACTATCATTTTTGTATTTATCAAAAAAATTCCTCATATAAATTTTTTATAAAATATTTTTTAAAAAATTATTCAATAGTTTTATTTTTTTTTATATATGCATTATATCTTTCAAAAACAATATCCCAATTTAAAATTTTCCAAAAATTTTTTATATAACTGATTTTATCATTTTTATAATTTAGATAATATGCATGCTCCCATAAATCTAAACAAATAATAGGATAACCAAATACACCGGAAATATGTTTACCCATTAAAGGGTTATCTTGATTGTTTGTAGATACAATCTCTAAAAAATTATTTTTTTTAATAATTAACCAAACCCACCCAGATCCAAAATGAGCAGCTGCAACATTTTCAAAATTTTTTTTAAAATTTTTAAAAGTTTTAAAATTCTTTTTTATAATTTTTTTAAAATTAATATTTATATTAGTTTTTAACTTTAAATTTTCCCAAAATAATACATGATTATAATAACCTCCTAAGTTATTTTTTAATGTTAAAATATTTTTAATATTAATTTTACTAATAGAAGAAACTAAATTTTCTAAAGAACTATAAGTTATAGTATTTTTTTTTAATATAACATTTAAATTATTTAAATAATTTTTATGATGTTTATTATAATGTATAAACATTGTTTTTTTATCTATATATGGCTCAAATTCTTTATACGAATAATTTAAAATAGGTAATTTAAACATTTTTATTACACACTTTGAAATAAAAATTTTTATAAAAAATAACATAACTCTATTATAAATAAAAATGATAAAATATAAACAAATTTTTTATAAATATTTTATAAAAAAACTATTTTAATAAAATAAATATGTAAAAAAATGGTCAAAAAAATGAAAGATAACCACAAAATAAATTATTTTTTAAAGAAAAGATTTAGAAATTTTTATCCAGTTGTAATAGACATAGAAACAGCAGGATTTAACTATAAAACAGATGCAATGCTAGAAATAGCAGCAATAACTTTAAAAATGGACAAATCAGGATGGTTAAAAAGAGAAAAAATTTTTCACTACCACATAAAACCATTTATAGGATCTACATTAAATAAAACTTCAATCAAATTTAACAAAATAGATCCATTTAGCCCTCTGAGAGGTGCTGTAAGTGAAAAAAACGCTTTAAATAGTATTTTAAAAAAAATAAATAAAAGAATAAAATTAGAAAAATGTAAAAAAGGAATAATAGTTGCTCATAATTCAATATTTGATTTAAATTTCTTTATGTCAGCTATAAAAAGAAATAGTATAAAAAAAAATCCTTTTCATACTTTTGCAACATTTGACACAGCTACATTAAGTGGTTTAGCAATAGGTCAAACTGTCCTATCAAAAGCATGTAAAAATATAGGAATATATTTTGACAATAAACAAGCACATTCTGCATTATATGATGCAATAAAAACAGCAACTTTATTTTGTAAAATAGTAAATAAATGGAAAAAATTAGGAGGTTGGCCTATAAAAAAATAAAAAAATAGATATAACAACAAATTTTAAAAAATAAAATTTAATGTTATATCTCAAAAAAAAATAAAAAATTATAAAAATATTAAACTATGCTGTATCTAAAATTTTTTGTAATTCTCCAGTTTTTGACATTTTAATTATTATATCACATCCACCAATTAACTTTTTATTTACCCACAATTGAGGAAATGTAGGCCAATTTGAAAGTTTAGGTAATTCTATTCTAATATCTGGATATTGTAAAATGTCTATATATTTACATTTTTTAGTATACATAGAAATTATATTAGATGCTTTAAGAGAAAACCCACAACTTGGAGAATTAAAACTACCTTTCATATATAATAATATTGGATTATTTTTTATTTGTTCTTTTATTTTTTTTATTGTATTTTTTTGTTTTATGCACATAATAAAATTTTTTAAATATATTTTAAAGTTATACATTTATATCTATAATATAAAAAAACTAAAAAATAATATATAGACATCAATATTTTTTTTTGTAATAATAAAAATATTATAATTTATTTGGGGCTGTTTTAGGATTTGACAAATAACTTTAAAATTTTAGGTTCATGTCGAGATATAATAAATCTCGTAAAAAAAATTAAATAGACACAATATTTGCAAACAAAACAAAATACGCTTTAGCGGCTTAAAAACCAATATAGCCCTTTTTTCTAATTATTTCTCTTTAAAATTAGAATAAAAGGTCACCTTAAAATAAGAGATTATTAATAAAAATGTTCATTTTTTATTAAAAAAATTTTTATATGAACTATAATTTTTATAATATGTCTATATATTTAAAAATTTAAATATTAAAATAGAATACACATGTAAAACCTATATTATAAAATGTTATTTGGACGCGGGTTCGAATCCCGCCAGCTCCAAAATAATATTTTATTAAAAATTTTAATACATTGAAAATTATGAAAAAAGATAAAAAAAAAAAAAAAGAAACAAAAAAAAAAACTAAAAAAGAAGAAATAAACTACTATAAAAAAAAAAATAATAAAATTTGCGTAAAAATAAAAAAATATAAAAAAAAAATAAAAGAATTAAAAAAAATAAAAAATGAAATTTATATTAGAGAAATAGCTAATATAGAAAATATAAAAAAAGAAACAAAAAAAAAAATAAAATATTTTAAACAAAAAAATATGAAATTATTAATTGAAAAAATTAAAAATATCATAGATAAAATTAAACAAATAAATAAAAAAATTATAAAAAAAAAAATAGACAAAAATCCTATTTTACAAGGAATACCTTTAATATTAAAATCTATACTAAAAATAAAAAAAAAATATACTAATTTTTAAAAAAATATATATTTTGTTATAAATTCCAACATATCTTTTTTTTGTGCAAAATATTTAAAATTTTATTTGTTTTTAAAAAATGCTTGCATCCAAAAAAACTTTTTCTTGCAGAATATGGAGAAGGATGAGATGAAGTAAAAATAAAATGTTTTTTAGTATTAATTAAATTAATTTTTTTTTTTGCATTATTACCCCATAATAAAAAAATTATATTTTTTCTATAAAAACTTATTTTTTTTATAACAAAATCAGTGAAAAATGACCACCCAATTTTTTCATGAGAATTTGGCTTTCCTTCTTCTACTGTAAGTATAGTATTTAACAAAAAAACACCTTGAAGTGCCCATTTTATTAAACATCCATGATTTGGAATATAAAAATTGTTTACATTATTTTTTAATTCTTTAAATATATTTATTAAAGAAGGTGGAATTTTAATACCATAATTTACTGAAAATGCTAAACCATTTGCTTGACCAAATTTGTGATAAGGATCTTGACCTAATATAACTACTTTAATTTTATCAAAATTAGTATATTTAAATGCAGAAAATATATCATTATTAGAAGGATATATTTTTTTTGTTAATCTCATTTTATTGATAAGTTTTAATATTTTAAATAAATATTTTTTTTTTTTAATACTTAATATATCTTTCCATGTTATAATTTTTTTCATATTTTAAGATTTCCAATTTAAAATATTAAATACATTATTTTAAATCTAAAATTTTTATATAAAAAAATCAATATATAAATAAAAATAGGAAAAATATGACATTAGTAACAAAAAAAGCTCCTAAATTTTATGCAACTGCTATATTACCAAATAATAAGATAATAGAAAATTTTGATTTTAAAAAATACATAAAAAATAAAATATCTATATTATTTTTTTGGCCTATGGATTTCACATTTGTATGTCCTACAGAAATAATAAAATTTAATCAACTATATGAGAAATTAAAAAAAAGAAAAACAAAAATAATCGGAGTATCTTGTGATTCTATATATTCACATTATACTTGGAAAAAAGAATCAATAAAAAACGGAGGAATAGGAAATTTAAAATATATAATTTTATCTGATATAAAAAAAGAAATACAAAAATTATATGAAATTGAACATCCAAAAATGGGTATTGCGCTAAGAGCAACATTTATAATAGATTCTGATGGCATAATAAAACATGAAACAATAAATGATCTTCCATATGGCAGAAACATAAAAGAAACAATTAGAATAGTAGATGCTTTAAAATTTCATAAAAAACATGGTGAAGTGTGTCCATCAAATTGGAATAAAAATAAAATAGGAATGAAACCTTCTATAAAAGGTTTACAAGAATATTTAAAAAATAAATAAAATAAAAAAAATAAACCAGCATAAAAATTTTTGCTGGTTTAATTACAATTGTTAAAAAGATTTAATTTCTATATAAAATCATTTTCTATAAAATTCTCTTCAGATTCTTCTATAGAATCATTTTTTACAATATCAAAATTATTCTTTTCTAAATTATCTAATTTAGAATTTTCTAAATTTTCTTTAATATGTTCATTTTCATGTATATGACTAGCATCTAAATTATTTTTATCATTTTCATCTAAATTAAAAATATTTGTATTATGTACATCATTTATTATAGGTTGATCATGTCTATTTGAACTGAATAAACTTGTTAACAAATTACCAAACACTACACCACCAGCTACACCAGCTGCAGTTTGCAATGCATTTCCTAAAAAACTATTATTACTTTTATAACCAGAAAAATTACTTTCTTTAACAATTTTTTCATTACTATTATTTTTTTCTGAATTACTAATATTATTATTTATACTACTTGCACCAATTTCACTTTTTTTATCTTTTTTTTCAGAACTAAAAAAATTTGACAAAAAACTTTTTTTAGTATTTTTTTTAAAATCTTTTAGTTCTTCTATTTTTTTCTTTAAAGTATTAATATTATTATTTAATCTTAATATTACTTCATCTTGAACTAACAAAGACTGAACCATGTAATAATGAGAATTTGGATTCTTCTTTATTAAATCAATTATTAAGTTATTAGCATCATCATCTTTTTTAGAAAATTTTTTTTCTATACCATGTATTTTTTTAAACAAATTTTTAATAAGTTTACTTTCTTCAGAATTCATATTGTTATACCAAATATTATTAAGAAAAATTATTAAACTAAAATTTAAAATAAAAATAAAAATAATATAAAATTAGTAATAAAAATTACTAACAACTTTGTTGATAAAAATATTTAAAAAGATACAATTATATTAATTAAATATTTTATACAAAATATATATAAAAAAATAATTATTATTTTATATTTAATTAAATTAATTTAACTATATTATATTTCTATTATATATAAAAATACTATAAAAGAGAAAAAATATGAATAATATTTATAAAAATGTAGAAAAAGTATATATAGAAAAAGAATTAAAAAATTCATATTTAGATTATGCTATGTCAGTAATAATAGGTAGAGCTCTTCCAGATGTTCGAGATGGGTTAAAACCAGTGCATAGAAGAATATTGTTTGCAATGAATATATTAAAAAATTATTATAACAAACCATATAAAAAATCTGCAAGAATAGTAGGTGATGTAATAGGAAAATATCATCCACATGGAGATTCTGCGGTTTATGATGCAATAGTTAGAATGGCTCAATCATTTTCACTTAGATATATGTTAATAAAAGGGCAAGGAAATTTTGGCTCAATAGATGGTGATTCTGCAGCAGCGATGAGATATACTGAGATAAAGATGTCAAAGATATCTCATGAATTTATAAATGATTTAAATAAAAATACTGTAAAATTTGTTTATAACTATGATAATACAGAAAAAATACCAGAAATTTTACCAACTAAAATTCCAAATATATTAATAAATGGTTCTTCAGGAATAGCAGTAGGAATGGCTACTAACATACCTCCGCACAATATTAAAGAAATAATAAATGGATGTTTAAAATATTTAGAAAATAAAAATGTTACATTAGAAAATTTGATGAAAGAAATACCAGGTCCTGATTTTCCTACTTATGGCATTATATATGGATCCGAAGGTATAAAAAAAGCATATAAAACTGGAAGAGGAAAAATATATATTAGAGCATTAAGTGTAATAAAAAAAAATAAAAAAACAAAAAAAGAAACTATAATAATAAAAGAAATACCATATCAAGTAAATAAATCTAAATTAATAGAAAAAATATCAGAATTAATAAAAGAAAAAAAAATAGAAGGAATAAGCACATTAAGAGATGAGTCAGATAAAGAAGGAATGAGAATAGTTATAGAAATAAAAAAAGATTCTATCGCGGAAGTTATATTAAACAAATTATATTTACTTAGCAAATTACAAATTTCTTTTGGAATAAACATGGTAGCATTGTATAATGGAAAACCAAAAGTTATGAGTTTGATAGAAATTTTAAATGCATTTATATATCATAGAAAAGAAATAATAATAAGAAGAAGTATATTTGAATTAAAAAAAAACTGTGAAAAATCTGAATTATTAGAAGGATTTGAAATAGCAATAAATAACATAGATATAATATTAAAAATATTAAAAAAATCTAATAATATATCAAAAACTAAAAAAATATTATTAAACAAAATATGGAAAATTAAAAAAAACAATTTTTATAAAACTTTTTTAGAAAAAAATAAAATATTAAATAAATATCAAAAAAATAAAAATATAAAAAAAAACAAAAAATACCTTTTAACAAAAAAACAACTACATGCAATTTTAGATATAAAATTACAAAATATAACAAGTTTAGAAAGTAAAAAAATATATGAAGAATATAAAATAATATTAAAAAAAATAAAGGAATTAACAAACATAATAAGTTGTAAAAAAAAATTAGTAGAAGTAATTAAAGAAGAGTTAACAAATATAAAAAAAAAATTTGGTGATAATAGAAGAACAAAAATAAAAAATAAAGTTTCAAAAATAAATATAGAAGATATAATAACAAAAAAAGATGTAGTAGTCACATTATCAAATTTAGGATATGTAAAATATCAACCTTTATCAGATTATAATGCTCAAAAAAGAGGTGGAAGAGGAAAATTAGCAGCTAAAATAAAAAAAAAAGATTTCATAAAATGTTTACTAGTAACAAATACACACAATACAATTTTATGTTTTTCTAGCAGAGGAATAGTATACTGGATAAAAGTATATCAATTACCTAGTTCAAATAGAAATACAAGAGGTAAACCAATAGTAAATTTATTACCATTAAAATTTAATGAAAGAATTACAGCAATTTTACCAGTTTCTAAATATGATAAAAACACAAATATTCTTATGGCAACTTCAAAAGGAATAGTAAAAAAAACATCATTACAAAAATTTAAAAAACAAAGAAATTCAGGAATTATAGCAATAAATCTTAATAAAGAAGATGAATTAATAGGAGTATCTTTAACTAATGGAAAAAACACAATAATGTTATTTACATCACAAGGAAAAGTAGTGCATTTTTCAGAAAATTATGTAAGAAAAATGGGTAGAACCGCTGCAGGAGTAAAAGGAATAAAAATAAACAAAAAAGATGAAGTAGTATCATTGATAATACCAAAAAAAAATGGAGAAATATTAACAGTAACTAAAAATGGATATGGAAAAAGAACAAAAATTTCAGAATTTCCTATAAAGTCTAGAGCTACAAGAGGAATCATTTCTACAAAAATAACAAAAAAAAATGGTGTAGTAATAGCTTCTATACAAGTTACAAAAAAAAATCAAATAATTATAATAACAAATTCTGGAATATTAGTTAGAATTAGAGTATCAGAAATAGGAATATTAAGTAGAAATACTCAAGGAGTAATTTTAATAAGAACAAATAAGAAAAAAAAAGTAGTAGCAATACAAAAAGTAAAAATACCATTTTGTAAATAAATATTTTTTATATTTTTTTTTAAAATAGAAAAAATTTTAAATTACAAAAAATTATAATAAAATTAAAAAATGAAAATATTAATTTTCTTAAAAACAAATATTTTTATAGAAATAAGATATAAAAACTTTTTCTTATTTCTATAAAAATTTTAAATATTTAATTTTTTATACATTGAATAGAAGTAGTTGCAATAGTATAAATTATATCTTCAACAGTAGATCCTCTAGATAAATCATTTACTGGTTTATTTATTCCTTGTAAAATAGGTCCAATTGAAATTGTATTAGTAGAATGCTGAACAGCTTTATAGATAGAATTTCCTGTATTTAAATCAGGAAATATAAATATATTAGCCTTTCCTGCAATATTAGAAACATAATTTTTTAATTTTGCTATTTTTAAACTAGAAGCTACATCATATTGCACAGGTCCATCTATTAATAAATTTGGACATTTTTTTTTTACTATTAAAGTAGCGTTTTTTACTTTATCAACTGAATGTCCAAAACCAGAATTTTTAGTAGAATATGATATCATTGCTACTTTAGGAAAAATACCAAACTTTATAGCAGAATTTGCTGTTTCAATTGCAATTTCCGCTAATTGTTTTTCATCAGGATCAATATTTATAGCACAATCAGCATAAATCAAAACTTTATTTTCTAATAACATAAAAAAAAAAGAAGAAACTAATGTAGAAAATTTTTTAGTTTTTATAATTTGTAATGCAGGTCTAATAGTATTGGCTGTAGTATTTACAGAACCTGATACTAAACAATCAGCTTCATTATTCTTTAGCATTAATGTTGCTAAAACACAATTATCTTTCAAAAACTTTTTTGCAGAATATTCATCTAAAATTTTCGGCAATCTACTTTTTATGAATAATTTTATATAATTTTTTCTTATATTTTTCGGATCTATAATTGTTACATTATTTTTATTTAAAGATATTTTATTAAAATTTAATAATTTGTTTATTTTATATTCATTACCTAATAAAATACATTTTGCAATTTTTTTTTTTGCACAAAAAGAAACTGCTTTTAATATCCTAGTTTCATATCCTTCTGGAAATATAATAACATTATCAAGATTTTTAGCAGTTTTTTTTAAATAATATTTAAAATAATGTGAAGTTAAAAAATATTTTTTAATGATATTGAAAGTATTTTTTATTAAAAATTTATTTTTCAATAAAAAAATATAATTGTTAAGGAAATAATTTTTTGTATAACTTTTTACAACATTATTAAAATGAAATTTTTTTAATTTTTTTTTTATAAAACACATTGTTTCATTTGAAAAAAATACAGGTATATTATTTTTATAAGCTTGTAAAAAAATATTTACAAATTTTCTAATATAATTATTTTTAATTATTAATAAGATTGCTCCTATTAAAAATTTTTTATTTAAAATGTATAAAAAATTTTTTAATTCTTTTTTATTATTAGTGTCTATTACAAAAATATAATTTTTATAAAAATTTTTATTATTTACTATTTTTATTTTACCAAAAATAAAAAATTTTATTTTTTTTTTAAAAGTAATTTTATTATATAAATATTTTATATTTAAAATATTAAAAATTTTAGATGTACAAATATATTTTATTCTTAAGCGCCAAACAAATACATCAATTAAATTTAAACATTTTCTTAATTTATGTATGCTTAATAATTTTTTGCAAAAAAGAAAATATTTTTTATTTTTATTACATATATAAAATTCTATATTAAAACAATTTTTTATATTTATTTGATTTTTTTTATGTATTATTAATCCTAATATAAAATTTTTTAAATATAAAAAATCTTTTAAAAAAATATTTTTTATAATTTTTAAATTAAATATAAAAAATTTATTATAATTAGTTATAAACAAAATTTTAGAATTTACACTTTTTGCAAAATCCAAATTAAATTTTCTTTCTATATAATTATTATATTTTGTATTTATACCTTCAATTAAAATTATTTTTTTGGAACATTTTGCAGAAAAATATTTTTCTATAGATTTTTCTAATACAAAATTGTAAACTTTTTTATCTTCTAAATTAAAAGTATTTTTTAAACAAGTAGGTTTAATAAAATTAGATATTTTGTTTTTACAAAAATTTTTATAAAAATTTAAATCATCATTAATATTTTTTTTAGAAATTAATTTAAAAAAAATTATTTCAATATTATTTTTATTAATAAAGTTTATTAAATTTAATAAAGCAGAAATTAAATCAACTTTTTTTCCAACAGGAAACAAAATTATTGAACTAAACACATATACACCTATAATTTATAATTATTTTAAATCAAAAAAATAATTTTAACTAATCAAATTAAAAGTATCTTTAGCTATTACAATTTCTTCATTTGTATGAATTGCTAATATTGATATAGTACCATTTTTATTCACAAAATTAAAATCTAGATATTTTTTTTTATTTTTATTTATATCAATAAAAAAATCAAAATTATTTAAATATTTTATAGTAATTTCTCTTGCTAAACTAGAATTTGATCCAATACCTCCAGTAAAAACTAAAGCATCAATTTTATTTTTTACTAAAAAAAAATATGAACTTATATATTTAGCTAAATTATAACAAAAAATTTCTACTGCAATTTTATTTTTTTTAGAAACATAATATCTTTTTTCAGAATATCTAAAATCACTACTTTTAGTATTTAAACTTAAAATCCCTGATTTATTATTTAAAATATTTTTTATTTCTTTAATACTAATATTTAATTTTTCATGCATATAAAATATTATAGAAGGATCTATATCTCCAGATCTAGTACCCATAATTAATCCTGATAAAGGAGTAAATCCCATAGAAGTATCTACACACATTCCATTTTTTATTACAGAAACAGAAGAACCATTTCCAAGATGACATATTATTGTATTTATTTTACTAATATTTTTGTTAAAAATATCAGAAATTTTTTTTAATATATAACAATAACTAATACCGTGAGCTCCATATTTTCTTATATGATACTTATTATAAAATTTTTTTGGTATAGCATATAAATAAGATTTTTTAGGCAACCCACTATGAAAACTAGTATCAAAAACAGCAACATTTTTTTTTCTAAGTTTTTTAAAAATTTTTCTAATTTTAATAATTCCTAATAAATTTATTGGGTTATGTATTGGAGCCAAATAAAAAAATTTTTTTATTTTTTCAATAACTAATGTATTTATCAAAACAGATTTTTTGAAATCTATTCCACCGTTAACTACTCTATGACCTACTGCTACAACATTTTTGAATAATTCAAAATTATATTTTAATAAAATTTTCTTACATATATAATTCATAGAGTAATTATGAGACATAAATTTTTTTTTATTAAATAAATATTTTTTATTTTCTATATTCCATACTATTATTGAATTTTTTAAATTTAAAGAACTAGCTTGGCCGCTTAAATAAATATTTTCATATATTGGATCAATAATAGAAAATTTTATAGAAGAACTACCACAATTTAAAACTAATACAAATTTTTTCATAATATAAAGTCCCAAAATATTAAAATAATATATTATATATATTAATAATAATACCTTTTAAAAATTATAAAAATATTATTATTAGCTTTTTTTTATTTAAAAATATTACAAATATTAAATTAACAAAGAATATACATTTTATATTTTAAAAATAATAAAATAAATAAAAAAAATTAAGTAAAATAAATAATAAAATTATAAAAAAATATATATTTTTTTATACAAAATGTATATATGTTTAGAAAATTTTAATAAATTTTTTATTTTAACGTAAAAAATTCATTAATTTCATATTTTTGTATAATAGGATTAGTTATTAAATCCAATTGACCATTTAATACTTTATCTAAGCAATATAAACTCAAATTTATTCTATGATCAGTTATTCTATTCTGAGGAAAATTATATGTTCTATTTCTATCAGATCTATCTCCACTTCCAAGTAAATTTTTTCTAATATTAGAATTTTTTTTTTTTATTTTTTTATCTTCTTGATCTTTTATTCTTGCATATAAAACCTCCATAGCTTTAGCTTTATTTTTATGTTGAGACCTTTCATTTTGACATTCAACAACATTTCCAGTTGGAATATGAGTAATTCTTATAGCAGAATCAGTAGTATTTACATGTTGACCTCCAGCTCCAGATGATTTAAAAGTGTCTATTTTTAAATCAGAACTTTTTATTATCAATTTTTTTGAATTCTTAACTACTGGTATAATAGCTATTGTACAAGTAGAAGTATGTATTCTTCCTTGATTTTCAGTTTTTGGTATTCTTTGTACTCTATGCCCACCAGATTCAAATTTTAATTTATTAAAAACATTTTTTCCAACAATTTTTATAATTATTTCTTTAAAACCTCCTCTATCACCACAAGAAATATTTATTATTTTAAATTTCCAATTTTTAATTTCAGCATATTTTGTATACATCTTAAAAAGATCACCCGCAAATATAGAAGCTTCATCTCCTCCTGAAGCAGATCTTATTTCTAAAAAACATCCTGTATTATTATTTTTTTTTGTAATAAAAAATTTATATATTTTTTTTTTTATTTTTTTTTTTTTTTCTTTTAAAATTTTTTGTTCTTTTTTAGCTAATTTAGATAGATCTTCATCTTTCATTAAATCTATACATTCATTAATTTTTTTACAATTTTTAATATAACTATTAAACAAATTTATTATTTTTTTTAGTCTATAATGTTCTTTAGATAAATTGTTAAATTTATTTTTATCATTAATATAATTTATATTACAAAACATTTTTTCTATTTTTTTTATTCTATTTTCAAATTTAAACAATTTTTTATAAATAAATTTTTTCATATATTTTACTCAAAAAATTTAATAACAAAATTTAGATTTATATATATATAAAATATAACAACATAATATATTAAAATTAATTATATTATTAAAAATTTTAACAAAATTAAATGATATAATATATTATAGTTCTATATAATAACTATGCAAAACTAAAAAATATAATTATTAATTATATTAATATTTTTATATTATAAAAAAATTGTTATAAAAAATAAAATATAAAAAACTAATTGCAATATATTTTTATATTTAAATGTCATAATAGGAGAACTAAGAAAAAATATGAAAATATTTTCTGGAAATGCTACAAAAAAACTATCTAAAGATATAGCAAAATTTTTAGGTAAAAAATTAGGAAAAGCAGAAGTAACAAAATTTAGTGATGGCGAAATAAGTGTAAACATAAATGAAAATGTAAGAGGTCATGATGTTTTTATAGTTCAATCTACTTGTTATCCAGCAAATGAAAATTTAATGGAATTAGTAATAATAATAGATGCTTTAAAACGAGCTTCTGCAAGAAGAATAACAGCAGTAATTCCATATTTTGGATATGCAAGACAAGATAGAAGAGTAAAATCATACAGAGTTCCAATAACAGCAAAAGTAATTGCAAATTTTTTATCTAATGTTGGAGTAAATAGAGTATTAACAGTAGATTTACATTCTGAACAAATACAAGGATTTTTTGATATACCTATAGACAATGTTTTTACTAGTCCAGTAATGGCTAAAGATATCTCAAAAATAAACTTAAAAAACCCAGTTTTGGTTTCACCTGACATAGGAGGAGTTGTAAGAACTAGATCTGTAGCTGAACTTTTGAATTATACAGATATTGCAATAATAGACAAAAGAAGATCAAAAAATAATAAATCAAAAGTGATGAACATAATAGGAAAAGTAAATAAAAGAAATTGTATATTAATAGATGATATAATAGATACTGCAGGAACATTGTGCAATGCAGCAAAAATGTTAAAAAAACATGGAGCAAAAAAAGTTTTTTCATATTCTACACATCCAGTATTTTCAGGAAATGCATCAAAAAATATAAAAAAAAATTACATAGATGAAATTATAGTTTGTGACACAATACCATTGTCAAAAAAAATACAAAATATTAAAAAAGTTAGAACAATAAAATTATCAAATATGTTATCTGACGCTATTGAAAGAATTAATAAAGAAAAATCTATTTCTGAAATGTTTTCTTACATAAAATAGTTAAATAAAATTTATTTAATATAAAATTAAAAACAAAAATACAAAAAATAATAAAGACAAAGTATTTTTTTTCTCTTTGTCTTTTTAAAAAAAATAAAATCTTATAAAAATTTTTAAACATTTATAATCAAAAAAATAAAAAACATTAAAAAATAATTAAATAAAATTTATAATATTATTTTAAAGAAAAACCACTAAACAAGATTTTAAAAAAAAAGTTATAAAAAAAAGAAAAATTAAAAAAAATTAAACAAATAGACATAACAAAAATAATAATTCCTAATATATCTTTTATATAATAAAAATCATATTTACACAAATTATTATTTATTTTATTATCATTACATATACTAATTAATATTTTAAAATATATATACATCCCCAAAATATTACTTATTAAAATAACTAATGACATAATCCAAAAATGATTGCATATTGAATAAGAAAATATATACAACTTATTTATAAAACCAATTGTAGGAGGTACTCCAGATAAAGAAAATAATACTATAAACATAGATAATGATAATAAAAAATATGAATTGTATATGTTTGAAAAAATATTATTTTTTTTTATATAAAAATTACATCTTTTTATTATTGCCATAGATCCAAAAAAACAAATATTACATATAACATAATTTATAAAATAAAGAAAAATATTTTCTAGAAAATATGTAAATTTATTCAACAAACTTAAAATAACTATTATTGAATATCCCGACTGACTTATAGATAAATATCCTAATAATCTTTTTAAATTTTTTTGAAATATAGCTAAAAAATTTCCAAAAAAAATTGATAAAACAGACATAATATATATTAAAATATAAAAAAACTTTATTTGTAATATTGAAGAACATAAAAAAAAATATGTTAAAAAACTAAGAAAAGAAATCTTATTTATAATAGAAAAACACATTAAATATATAGGATCAGAAACTTGATAAACATCAGGAAAAATAAAATGAAATGGAAATAATGAAATTTTAAAAAAAATACCCATCAATAACATTGTTATTCCTAAAAAAATAGATATTTTTTCATAAAAATCATATTTTTGTAAGTTTGAAAATAAATGTATATATTCTAAATTTCCGTTAATAAAATAAATTAGTCCTATTCCAAACAATATAAACAAAGAAACAAAACTAGAAAAAATCATATATTTTAAAGATGCTTCTATAGCAGTTTTACTTTTATTAAAAAAATAAATTAGTCCAACTGTAGACAACGTAATTATTTCTACACTTATAAAAAAAATAAAAATATGTTTTGCAAAATTTAAAGACAAGCTTCCTAACATTAATAGTAATAATAATAAATAATATTCTGAAATATATATATTTTTTTCACATAAACAAAAATATGAAAACAACACAATCACCAATCCAGAAAATAGAATTAATAAAGAAAAGAAAATCGATAATTTATCAAAGTGAAAGAAAAAATTATTTATATTACATAACTTATTATTAAAAAAATAAAAATAAAATATATTAAATAATATACTTAACAAAGTATTTAAAAACATAAATATACTACTTCTTTTGAAAACTGTAAAAAATGTTCCAAAAAAAATACTAAACATAATTGATACAAAAGGAAAAAATTCTAAATATTTAAAAAAAATTGGCGTCATACAAAAAATTCCTCATTATTAAAACATTAATTAAAACAAATATCAAAAAAATTAAAATTATTAAATATAAAATTAGGAAATAATCCTATAAATATCAAAAACAATATTAATAAAGAAACAAATAAAGTTTCAACAAAACTTAAATCACAACATTTTAAATTATTTTTTAAACTTCCATAAAAAATTCTATGAAACAGTTTTATATAACAAAATGCAAATAACATTAAACTAAATGCGAAAAATATAGAAATTTTTTGGTGTGATAAAAAAAAACCAATAAAAATTAGTATTTCACTTATAAAATTACCAGTACCAGGTAATCCAAAATTAGATAATGCAAAAAATAAAAAAAAACCAGGAATTGTATTAAAAATTTTCCATAAACCTCCAAATGATTTAAAATTATAAGTATTAAAATTATTATATAACTTACTTGATAAAATAAATAATAAAGAAGAAGAAATAGTACTAGATATTATGTATAAAAATAATCCTTCATAAGAAAGATTATTAAAGTTAAACATAGACAATAATATTATTCCAACATGTGAAATGTTTATATATGCTAAAGCATGTTTTAAATTATTTTTTATGCTAGCCATAAAAGTACCATAAAAAACATTTATTATTCCTAAAAGAATCATAAAATATTGAATTTTATAAAATATATTTCCAGAAATTGGAATAAAAAATCTTAAAAGTCCATATATACCAACTTTAGACAAAAATCCTATTAAATCTACAAAATTTCCTCTAGGAGAAAATAACATAACATCAGGTAACCAAGTATGAAAAGGAATAGAAGGGATTTTTATTATAAAAGACAATAAAAACCCAAATAAAATTATATTTTCTATAACACTTTTATTTATAAAAGCATGTTTTAACAAATTAAAATCAAATGTCCAAACTCCATATATACTATGATAATAATTAAACAATAATAATATAGAAAATAACATAACTAAAGAAGAAATTTGACTTTGTAAAAAAAATTTTTTTATACAACTAAATTTAATACTTGTATCAATATCTTTTGAGCCCCAAAAAATATTTAAAAAACAAATTGTAAAAATAATTATTTCTAAAAAACAAAAAAAGAAAATTAAATTTGTAGACAAAAAAGATCCTATTGTGCTAGAAATCAATATCAATACATTTAAATAAAAAGTTCCAGGATTTTTATAAATTTCATAATATGAAAATATAATTGATAAAAGTCCTAATAAAGTAGTTAAAAAAATCATATATGAAGAAAAAATATCTTCATAAAGACTAAAATGTATACCTATATCTTCCATCCAGGTAAAACAAAATTTATTAGAAAAAAAATTTATACAAAACAAATCTAACTTTGGAAAAGTAATATGCACAAACATAAATATATTTAGTAAAAAAATTAATAAAATAGAAAACATAGCAATAAATTTTGGCAACTTATTACTAATTTTTTGTAATAAAAATGAAATAATTCCACCAAAAAATGGAATAAAAATAAGCAAAGGAAGCATATTATTTACCTTTTAAAAAAAAATAATAAAACATATTTAAATAAACAAAGAAATACAAAAAATAAAACTATATTTTTTCAATATAAAAATTTTAAAAATATAAATTTTGTTACATTATTATTAAAGTAAAAATAAAAGTAGATATTACAAAAAATATTAATATATATGTTTGTAAATTTCCAGAATGAAACAATAAAAAGAATTTATTTACATATTTTATAAATTTTGAAATAAAATAAATAATACAAATATAAATGTCTTTATAAAAAATTGAAGAAAAATAATTATATAACTTCTCTAAAACATTATAAAAACTATTAAAATATAAGTCTTTTTTAAATATTTCTTCTAAAAATATATAAATTTTTTTATACATGCTACAATTTTTAAAAATAATTTTTTTAGTAAATATGCTAAAGTATAAAAAAATTGTAAAAACAGTAATTAAACTAAAAACAATTTCTAATAAAATATAAAAATAATTTTTTATAAAAAAATCACTAAAAAAATTTGATAAATCAGGTATTATAAAAATTCCAAAAAAAGTTGATATAATCATTAAAATTAATATAGGAACGTCATGAAAAAAATTTTCATATAAATTTGTTTTGAACAATTTATTTTTTGTTTTAAAAATATTAAATATTAATCTAGATGTATATAAAGTAGTCAATATTGCTCCAAAAACAGCTATTAAAAAAAATACATAATTTTTTGATTCTATTATTTTATATAATATTTCTCCTTTACTATAAAAACCTAATGTAATTATTGGAAATGACATTAAAGATAATAAACCTATTAAAAAAGAAAAATAAACTAATACATTTTTTTTTTTTTGAAAACTAATTTTAAATATGTTCTGCTCATTATTGTTATATAAAATTATATAACATGAAGAAATAAATATTAAAGATTTAAAAATAGCATGACTAATCAAATGAAAAATAGCACAATTCCAAGCTTTTACTCCTATTGATAAAAACATATATCCAATTTGACTTATTGTAGAATATGCTAAAATATTTTTTATATTTTTATTAAAAATTGCAGACATACTACCAAAAATAATAGAAAAAGATCCTATTAAACATAACAGATAAAATATATTGTCATATAATAAAAAAATATTTCTCAATCTAGATATTAAATATACTCCAGAAGTTACCATAGTAGCAGAATGTATTAAAGCAGAAGCTGGAGTAGGACCTACCATAGCATTAGGTAACCAAGTATGAAATGGATATTGAGCAGACTTTGATATAGATGATAAAAGTAAAAACATACAAATTAATTTAATTAAATATAAATTTTCATATGATTTATCAAATTTTATTATATTAAATATTTCAACTATATTAAATGTATGAAAACAAAAATATATTAATAATATAGATATTAAAAAAAATACATCACTTATTTTAGATATTAAAAAAGATTTCATAGAATGAAAAACATTTTTAACATCTTTATTATAAAAACTAACTAACAAATAAGAACAAATCCCTACACTTTCCCATCCAAAATAAATTAATAAAAAATTATTAGCTAATACCAAAATAGACATACTAGATATGAATAAATTTATATAAGAAAAAAATTTTATTAATTCTCTTTCTACATGCATATACCAATAAGAAAAAGAATATATTAAAATTCCAATTCCTGTTATCATTATCAACATAGATAAAGATAACTCATCTAATAAAAAACTAATATCAAATTTAAATTTATCTATTGAAATTAAATTCCATATGTTAAATAAAAAATATTTTTTATTTAATTTGTTAAATAAATATAAACAAAATAAACTAGACAAAAAAGATATAAATAATGAAAAAAAACCAATAAAAAATAAAATCTTTTTATTAAACAATTTTTTTAAAAAAATCAATAAAAAAAATCCTATTATAGGACATAAAATTGTTGAGAGAATAATACTCATTTTTTTAACTCACTTAATGAACTTATATTTAATGTATTATTAATCTTATAAAAATTAAATAATAATGATAAATTTATACAAATTTCTGCAGAAGATATTGTTATCATAAATATATAAATTATTTGACCAATTTCATTATTCCAATAGTTTCCGGCGCAAACAAAAAGTAATAAACATGCATTTAACATTATTTCTAAACCAATTAGCATAAAAAAAAAATTTTTTTTCAAAATAAAAATAAGAATTCCTAACGAAAACATAATAACAGATAATAAAAAACAATAAAATGTTAATGACATAAATACTCCTAAATACATTTAATTTTTATGAAAATCTTTATAACTTTTATTGAAATAAAAGGATAGAATTAAAGCTTCTAACATTAAAATAGAAGATAATTCAATTACAAAAAAATAATCTGAAAACAAAATTTTTCCAACTCTTTCCGGAGAAACTATTTTGAAAGATTTATTAAAATCAAAAAAATGCAAAAAAGGATATATAATATCTATAATAAAAATACCACAAATTAAAAAACATAAAAATATTTTAAAAATTCTTTTCATACTAATAGAAATAATAAAATTTTTGTTTTTATCTTTAATGATCATTACAACAAAAATAAAAAGTAACAAAATTGCTCCAGAATAAATGATAACTTGAAAAAAACCAGACAAATATGAACCTAACAAAAAAAATATAACAGAAGTAGATAAAAATGAAATTATTAAAAATAATGTTGAATATAATAAATTATTCCCAAAGATTATAAAAAATATAGAAATAAACAAAACAAAACTAGATAAAAAAAATATAAGTTTCATATAAAGTTCCTAATTTATTAAGGTAATATTTTTTTTGTGTCAACATAATCAATAGATTTATTATTTTTTATAGAAATGTTTTTATTTTTAGTATTAACACCAGAAACTTTATAAAAATCATAATCTAAATACTTACCTTGACTCGGAATTACTAAATCTTCTTTTTCATATATTAAATTTTCTTTTTTATAATCAGCAAGTTCAAAATCTGGTATAAGTTGTATAGCTGATGTAGGACAAGCTTCTTCACATAATCCACAGAAAATACATCTAGAAAAATCTATTTTAAAAAATTTTGGATAATTTCTACCATTATTATCTTTTTTTTGCTGCAAAATTATACAACTAGATGGACACACTGAAGCACATAAATTACATGCAACACATCTATCATTTCCATTATGATCTTGTGTTAACACTATTCTACCTTTATATCTAGGAGATAATTTAACTTTTTCTTCTGGATACATTATTGTTTCTTTTTTATAAAAAATATTAATTAATGTAATAAAAATACTTCTTATTTGCGAAAAAAATCCAAAAAAAATATATTTCAAAAATTTCATAACATTTTCCTTTAAGAATGCATTAACACAAAAAATGCTGTACTAAATAAATTTAACAAAGAAATTGGAAAACAAAATTTCCATCCAAAAGAAATAATTTTATCATATCTAGGTCTAGGAATAGATGCTCTTACCAAAATAAATAAAAAAACAAAAAAGAAAGTTTTTAACATTAAAGAAAATATAGGATGTGAATCTATTCCTAAATAACCTCCAAAAAAAATACATGAAATGAATGCTGAAACAGAAAAAATTGATATATATTCTGAAATGAAAAACATTCCAAATTTCATTCCAGAATATTCTATATGATACCCATCAGCTAATTCTTGTTCAGATTCTGGTTGATCAAAAGGATGTCTATGACATATAGCTAAACTAGCTATAAAAAATACAAAAAAATTTAAAAATTGAGGTACAATATTCCAAATATGTTTTTGACTAACTATTATATCATTAATATTATAAGAATTAGATTTTATAACAATAGACATTAAAGAAATCCCTAAAAAAATTTCATAACTAATAGTTTGAGCAATTGCTCTAATTGATCCCAATAAAGAATATTTATTATTACTTGAAAATCCAGATAATAATATTGAATAAGTTGTTAAACTGGATAACATTAAAAAAAATAATATTCCTATGTTCAAATTTAATAAATTATATTTATCAGAAAATGGAATTATAAAAAACATAAATAAAGATATACAAAATGATATTATTGGAGATATAATAAATAGAAATTTTTTGCTAAATGGAGGCACCCAATCTTCTTTAAATAATATTTTTATCATATCAGCAAAAATTTGTAAACAACCAAACCATCCAACTCTATTAGGCCCACATCTATTTTGTAATATAGCTAAAACTTTTCTTTCAAAAATACTTAAAAAAGCTCCCAATAATGATATAAAAAATATAAATGAAAAAAATTTTAAAAATTCTAATAAAATATTCATAATTTTTCTTTTTTTTTAATTAATAAATTTATATTATTTTAAATTTTTTTATCTCATAACCATTTAAAAATACCGGAATTCCAAAAGATCCTATAGGAAGAGAAATATAACCATATTTTAAAAATTTTGAAAAATATATTACAATTTTAAAGTTTTTAGAATTAAATCTAAATAAAAATATACTTTTTTCCTTTAATTTTAAAGAATCAATATATTTAAAACTAAAAAACCCTGGTATTAAATTATCTTTTATAGACATAAAATTAGAAAATTGTGACATTTCTTCAGATGCAAACAACATATTATATTTAGTAACAATAAATCTTTTTTTATTAATTTTATTTTTAAAAACAATTTTATAATTTATATTTTTTCTTTTTTTCGTTGATTTTAGTAATTTTTTTCCAGAAAAAAAATTTTTTTTAGAAATATTGTTCCATGCTTGAGACGAATTTATTCCTGGATTCCATACAAAAGGAATATGTTCTATTTTATTGTTAAAATTTTGATATCCTTCCATAGAAAAAGAAAAAATAGTTTCTGAATCACAAATAATATTTTTTTTAAAATCTTCTTTTTTACTTCGTAACATTGTTCTTCCACTTGCTCTATTAGCATATCTAGGTACTTTTTGATCTAAAAATTTTATGTTAGAGCTTGATAAAAAATCTTCAATTCCTATAAAATCAGGAATTTTTTTAACACATAAACTTAATATATTTTTTAAATTATTACATTTTGATACTTTTTTATTTATTTTATAATATATTTTTTTCAACCATTTCCAACTTTCCATTCTAAAACAAAACTCATTATGAACTTTTTTATCAAATATCTTAAAATATTTTTGAGACCTAATTTCATAATTTATTATTGTTCCTGAGCTTTCAAGAAAACTTTTAGATGGTAATGATAAAGTAAATTTATTCATACTATTAGTATTTAAATGATCTAATACTATTATTTTATTTCTTCTTTTAAAAATATTTCTAATAATTTTTTCTGGTATCAATCTATATAAGTCTGTTTCCATAAGAATAATGGCAATATTATCTTTTATACAAGCTACTTTTAAAATTTCATTTAAAGAAATTTTACTCATAATAGCATTACTAATACTATTAGCACTCTGAGTTAAAAACACAATTCCAACATTTATATTAATTTTTTGTAAAACACTAATAAAATTAATAAAAGATTTTGTCAAATTTAAATTATTATCATTTAAACTTAGTATGAAAACAGGATTTTTAGACTTCAACAACATTTCAGATATATATAATAACTTTTTTTCAATGGAAATAAAAAAATCACATTTTTCAATTTTTTTTCCATTTATAATATTTTTTAAAAAAAATAAAAATTTTGCTTGATCTTCATAATCACTATAATAATTCAATTTTGAAATATCATCTAATTTTGTAAAATCATTACTCAATATAAAAATAGAACTATTATCTTTATTATTAAAAATTTTATTTTTATAAGAAATTTTCATAGATTTACAAACTTGTTTAAAATTAAAATAATTTTTCTTAATTTGATTTTTTACAGATTGTCTTATTGACAAAGACATTCTAGGTGCTGTTATAGTAATATCTTGACCTATAATTATAGCTAAATCACAATTTTCAATTTCTCTTAAAGAAGGAATTTTTATAGAATTTTTTTTTAAAAAATTTAACATTACATTTATACAATCACTTTCTTCTTTAATCATTCCATTAGAAAAATTTTTTTTTCCTACTAAATTTAATAAAGAAAAATTATTTTCTATGCTAGATCTTACAGAACCTATTCCTAATATTTTATTTGAATTAACTAAAATATTTTTTGCTTTTTCAATTGCTTTATCTACAGTCAATTTAAATTTTTTATTTTTTTTAAAAAAAAATGGATATAATGGAATATTATCTTTATTTATAAAATTATTACCAAATCTTCCTAAATCACAAATAAAATATCTATTTATATCACCATGATATCTATTTTCTATTTTTCTTAATGTTCCAAGTCTTTCACTACCAATTATATTACAACCTATACTACAAAAATTACAAACACTAGGTGCATTCTGCATATCCCATTTTCTACTGTAATTATTATTATACAACTTATCAGTAAAAACTCCGGTAGGACAAATTTCTACTAAATTTCCAGAATGTTCACTTTCCAAATCTCCATCTTCAACTCTTCCAAAATAAAGATTATTAGAAATACCATATACATCAAAATCTTTACCATCAGCATAATCTTTATAAAATCTTACACATCTATAACAGGAAATACATCTATTCATTTTATGAGATATAAATTTACCTAAATATTGATTTTTATATACCCTTTTTTTATATCTATACTTTCTCATGTTGTGACCAGCAATAACAGTCATATCCTGTAAATGACAACTACCACCTTCAGAACATATTGGACAATCATGCGGATGATTTAACATTAAAAATTCTATAATACTTTTTCTGAATTTATAAACTTCATAATCGTTTACAAAAATTTTCATATTATTTTCTGGTTTTGTCATACAAGACATAATTATTCTACTTTGCATGACACCATTATCATCTAAAAAAACATGTTTTACAGCGCATTGTCTGCATGAACCAACACTACCCAAAATTGGATGCCAACAAAAATATGGCAAATTAATATTATTTAAAAGACAATTTTGTAATATATTTTTTGAAAGATCAATTCTATACTTTTCTTTATCTATTAACATTATAGCCATAATATTGTATCCAAAAAAAAAATTACTAAAAAATTAAATTTATATATTAAGAAAAAATATTTGATTGAATACCACAAACTTTTTTTTCATAAATTGGTAAATTAGTATCTATACCATTGTCAAATTCTTCTCTAAAATATTTAATACCATTATACAGTGGGCTAACAGCTCCAGGAGCAAAAGAACAAAAAGTCTTGCCTATACCTAAATTTTTACATATTTTTTCTAACATTTCAACATCACCTAATCTTCCATTTTTATTAACAAGATCTTTTAATATTTTTATAGACCATGGTAAACCTTCTCTACATGGTGTACACCAACCACAGGATTCTCTAGAGAAAAACATTTCTATATTTAATAATAAAGAAACAATATTAATACTATTATCAACTGCGATAGATATAGCAGTTCCTAATCTACTACCAATTATATTAATACTATTGAAATCCATAGATACATCTAAATAAGATTCTGTTAAAATACCGGTACTAGAACCTCCCGGTAGCCAGGCCTTCAAGCTATATCCATCTTTCATACCGCAAGCATAATCTTCTAATAATTCTCTAGCTGTTAATCCAAATGGAACTTCCCATAAACCTGGATTTTTAACTTTGCCTGAAAATCCCATTAACTTAGTTCCAGTATCATCGTTATTAGAAATATTTTTATACCAACTTGAACCATTTAAAACTATTGCTGGAACATTTGCTAAAGTTTCTACATTGTTTACACATGTTGGTTTACCCCATAAACCAAAATGAGAAGGAAATGGAGGTTTATATCTAGGATTGGGTCTTTTCCCTTCTATAGAATTTATTAAAGCTGTTTCTTCACCACAAATGTACCTACCTGCACCTGTATGTATAAAAATTTTTAAATTAAATCCACTATTTAATATATTTTTTCCTATATAATTTTTATTTTTAGCTTCTAATATAGATTTTTCTAATAAAATTTTTGACAGTACATATTCTTCTCTTAAAAATATATAACTAACAGAAGCTCCTATAGCATATGCACTTAATATTATTCCTTCTAATAAAAGATGAGGTAATTTTTCTATCAAAAATCTATCTTTATATGTTCCAGGTTCCATCTCATCTGCATTACAAATCAAATATCTATCTTCTAAAATATTTTTTTTTTTAGGCATTAAATCCCATTTTTTTCCAGTAAAAAATCCTGCACCACCTCTTCCTTTTAATTTAGAGCTTTTTATAATTGAAATAACTTCATCAGGTGATAAATTTTTTAAAGCGAACTTTAAAGCAAAATAACCTTTTTTATTCTCATATTCATCTATAAAAATAGAACTATTTAAATCTTTTATTCTCCATGTTAATGGATGAGTTTCTTCATTTTTATTAAAAAAATTTTTCATATAATATTATCTAATATAGTTATTATTGATTTTTTAGTAACATTAGAAAACAAATTTTCATTTATCATAATAGTAGGACTATTATGACAATTTCCTAAGCAACAAATTGGTATTAAAGTAAATTTTTTATCTTTTGTAGTATTACCAGGTTGAATTTTTAAATAATTAGAAAGTTCTGCTTCTATTTTTTCGTATCCATTTATATAACACACCACACCATCACAATATTTTATAATATTTTTTCCTACAGGCCTTCTAAATATTTGATTATAAAAAGTAGCTATACTATCTATTTTAGAGGCTGGAACAGAAATAATTTTTGAAATTTCTTTTATAGTATCTAAAGAAATCCATCTCAATCTTTTTTGTACAAATTTAAGAATTTCTATAATAACAGCATCAGGATTTTTATATTTATTTAATTCTTTTAAAATAAATGTTTTTTCTTCTTTACTCAATATTTTTTTCATATTGTTTTTGTATATATTAAATTTTTAAGTTAATTATTTATCTATCTACATCAGACATTACAAAATCTATACTTCCTAAGTATGATATTAAATCAGAAATATTATAACCATTTATTACTGAAGGAATTTGCTGTAAATGAGGAAAACTAGGCGTTCTTATTCTAGTTCTGTAACTCATATTACTTCCATCACTAATTATATAATAACTATTTATTCCTTTAGTTCCTTCTATCATTTGGAAAGATTCATTTATAGGCATTATTGTACCCCAAGAAACTTGCAAAAAATGAGATATCATACTATCAATGTCATTTAAAACTAATTCTTTAGGAGGAGTTGTAGTCAAAGGATGATCAGATTTAAAAGGTCCTTCTGGCATATTATTCATACATTGTTTTAAAATACATAAACTTTGAAAAATTTCTTCAAACTTTAATATTACTCTAGTATAACAATCACTATTATTTTCTCCTAAAGGTATTTTAAAATCAAAGTTCTCATATCCAGAATACGGTCTAGACTTACGTATGTCAAAATTTATTCCTGTAGCTCTTAATCCGGCACCTGTTACACCCCATGATAATGCTTCATCTTTATTATAAACAGCTATATTTTTTGATCTACTAATAAATATACTATTTTTTAAAATAGTTGAATAATATTTATTTAATCTATTAGGTATCCAATCTAAAAAATTTTTTAATAACTTGTTCCATCCTATAGGCAAATCCTGAGAAACTCCTCCTATTCTAAACCAAGCAGGGTGCATTCTTGACCCAGTAATGGCTTCTATTATGTCATAAATTTTTTGACGATCTGTAAATATTAAAAATATTGGTGTCATAGCTCCTATGTCTTGTACAAACGTAGCTATATATAACAAATGACTATTAATTCTAAATAGTTCTGATAACATTACTCGTATAAATTTTATTCTATCAGAAACTACTATATTAGCTAATTTTTCTATAGAAAGAATATAAGGCATTTCATTTATACAACCTCCTAAATACTCTATTCTATCAGTATAAGGTATATAACTATGCCAAGACTGTCTTTCTGACATTTTTTCTGCACCTCTATGATGAAAACCTATTTCTGGAACACAATCTATAATTTTTTCACCATATAATTTTAAAATTATTCTAAAAACTCCATGCACTGAAGGATGATTTGGTCCTAAATTTAAAAACATAAAATCAGAATTTTTTTTATCATTTTTCATCCCCCAATCTTTCGGATTAAATTTTAAAGATTCCATTTCTAAATTTTCTAAATCTTCAGTTAAATTATATTCTTCTCTTTCTGTTGCTCTAGCCAAATAATCTTTTCTTAATGGATATCCATTCCAATTTTTAGGCATAATAATTCTTCTTAAAAAAGGATGACCTGTAAATTTTATTCCAAACATTTCCCAAGTTTCACATTCATACCAATTAGCATTTATGAATATATTAGTTACACTCTTTACACTCATGTCACTTTTATTTATTGGTACTTTTATTAAAATATCTTTATTCCTTTCAATAGAAATTAAATGATAAAATACAGAAAAATCTGATTTTGGTAATTTCATTTTATGAATTCTAGTTCTTTCGTCAATTCCATGTAGATCATATAAAAAAATATAAGGTTTTTTAATATTTTTTAAAAAAATTAAAACATCTATTAAAACATTTTTATTTATCCAAATTACATCACACTCAATTTTAGTACGTTGTATATGTAATATATTTTTATTGAATGTTTTAATTAATTTTTTTATAGTAAAAAAATCATAATAATTATTTTTTTTTTCAAAATTTTCTATTTTTGTTTTCATAGTTTTATTAAAAAAAAGTTATTAAATAGTTTTTTGATCTTTATATTTTATTTTCTTATTTCTAATTTCTCTTTTTAAAAATTTTTGTGAAATAATATTTTTTTTATAACATTTTTTATTATCATCTATTGTCCAAGATAATGGTCTTTTTTCTTTAGATATAGATTTTTGTAATAATGTTAAAGCGTATATATATGCTTCAGGTCTTGGAGGACAGCCAGGAATATAAATATCAACTGGTATTATTTTGTCAACACCTTGCACAACAGAATATATGTCATACATTCCCCCTGAATTAGCACATGATCCCATAGAAATTACCCATTTTGGTTCTAACATTTGATTATATAACAATTTTATTATTGGGGCCATTTTGATAAAAGGAGTACCAGATATTACCATTAAATCAGATTGTCTAGGAGAAGTTCTAATCACTTCAGATCCAAATCTAGAAACATCACTAATAGAAGTAAAACTAGTAGCCATTTCAACATAACAACAAGATAAACCAAAATTATAAGGCCAGATTGAATTTTTTCTTCCCCAATTTACAACTTTGTTCATAATATTTTTTAAACTTCCAAAAAAAATATTTTTTAGACTATTTTTTTTAAAAATATTTTTTTTCTTTTTTTTTAAATTATTGTTTCTTATTTTAGTAAATATATATTTCATAAAATCCTTATAAAAAAATATAAAATTTTAATGTTTTTTATTTATCTCAAAACTGTTTAATCTGATTATATAAAAAAAACTAATCATCAATGTAAAAACAAAAAATAAAGATTCAAAAAAACCTTTCCAAGAAAGACATCTAACACTCACAGACCAAGTATATAAATATAAAGATTCTGTATCAAAGATTACAAAAAATAAAACTATCAAATAAAATTGTACAAAAAATCTTAAATTAGTATTTCTGTAAGAATATATCCCAGATTCAAATGGTAAATTTTTATTTTTTGACACAGATTTATTACCTAAAAAATTACTTATTAACAATATTATTGTACAAAATATTATTGAAGAAAATAAACAAATTAACATATAATAATCTTTCATATTTTTAGAAATAAACAAAATAAAACTTTTATAAATTACATAATAAAATATTATCATATAACACTTATTTTTTATATTGATATAATTATATATAAAAATCAATTTTTTTAATGTATTTACACTTGATTGATAACAAAATAGACCCCATGATAAATATTATGAGAAAAATTTTATAACAATATAAAATTTAAAATTGGAAATAAAAAATATGAGTAAAATTATAGGAATAGATTTAGGAACTACAAATTCTTGTGTAGCAATAATAGACAACAATAAAACTAAAGTATTAGAAAACTCAGAAGGTGATAGAACAACACCATCAGTTATAGCATATACTAAAGAAAAAGAAATTTTAGTAGGGAAACCAGCTAAAAGACAAGCAATAACTAATCCAAACAATACTCTATTCGCAATAAAAAGATTAATAGGTAGAAAATTTACAGATAAAGAAGTTCAAAAAGATATAAAAATTATGCCATATAAAATAATAAATTCTAACAATGGAGATGCATGGATAAAAATAAAAGATAAAAAAATAGCTCCCCCTCAAATTTCAGCTGAAATATTAAAAAAAATGAAAAAAACAGCTGAAGAATATACAGGAGAAAAAATAAATAAAGCTGTAATAACTGTTCCAGCATATTTCAATGATGCACAAAGACAAGCAACAAAAGATGCTGGGAAAATAGCTGGATTAGAAGTTAAAAGAATAATAAACGAACCTACTGCAGCTGCTTTAGCATATGGTTTAGATAAAAATAAAGGAAACAGAACTATAGCAGTATATGATTTAGGAGGAGGTACATTTGATATATCAATAATAGAAATAGATGAAGTAGATAAAGAAAAAACATTTGAAGTATTATCCACTAACGGAGATACACATTTAGGGGGAGAAGATTTTGATAGTAGAATAATAAATTATTTAGTAAAAGAATTCAAAAACGAACAAGGAATAGATTTACGAAAAGATTCTCTAGCTATGCAAAGATTAAAAGAATCTTCAGAAAAAGCAAAAATTGAACTATCAACAGCAAATCAAACTGATATAAACTTACCTTATATAACAGCAGATGCAAATGGTCCTAAGCATTTTAATATAAAATTAACTAGATCAAAATTAGAATCATTAGTAGAAGATTTAATAAAAAAATCTATCAACCCGCTAAAAGTAGCATTAAAAGATGCAAAATTATCAAAATCTGATATAAATGAAATAATTTTGGTTGGTGGTCAAACAAGAATGCCTATGGTACAAAAAGAAGTAACTGAATTCTTCGGAAAAAAACCTAGAAAAGATGTTAATCCAGATGAAGCAGTAGCATTAGGTGCAGCTGTACAAGGGGGAGTATTATCAGGTTCTGTAAAAGACGTATTATTATTAGATGTGACTCCATTATCATTAGGAATAGAAACAATGGGCGGGGTAATGACTACTCTAATAAATAAAAATACTACTGTACCTACAAAACATAGTCAAATATTTTCTACAGCAGAAGATAATCAATCAGCAGTAACAATACACGTTTTACAAGGTGAAAGAAAAAGAGCTATAAATAACAAATCATTAGGACAATTTAATTTAGATGGTATACAACCATCACCTAGAGGAATGCCTCAAATAGAAGTTACATTTGATATAGATGCAGATGGCATATTACATGTTTCAGCAAAAGATAAAAAAACAAATAAAGAACAAAAAATAATTATTAAAGCATCTTCTGGATTAAGTGAAACAGAAATAAAAAATATGATAAATGATGCAGAAAAAAATTCTGAAAATGATAGAAAATTTGAAGAATTGATGAAAATAAAAAATCATGGTGACCAAATTTCTCATAGCACAAAAAAACAATTATTAAACAATAATAAAATTAGTAAAGAAAACAAAGAAAAAATAGAAAAAGTTTTAAAAGAATTAGATATTTCATTAAAAGGTGAGAATAAAGAAAAAATAGAAAAAAATATACAATTAGTAATAAAAACATCCTCTGAAATTATGCAATTTTATAATAATAATAAATCTGAAAATACAAAAAATAGTGAAAATACAAAAAAAAAAGAAAAAAACGTAGTAGACGCTGAATTTGAAGAAGTAAAAAATTCTAAAAAATAAAAAATAAAAAATTTATTTAAAAATGTATTTTTATTTTTTTTACGCTTCTAAAAATTTACACGGGGCAGATATTTCTGAACCCGTGATTTTTATATATCAAATTTAGGAAAATAGAGAATGTCTAAAAAAGATTACTATAAAATTTTAGGAATATCTCAGTCAGCAACAGATTTAGAAATAAAAAAAGCTTATAAAAAGTTAGCAATAAAATATCATCCAGATAGAAACCAAGGTAACAAAAGTTATGAAGAAAAATTTAAAGAAGTAAAAGAAGCTTATGAAATTTTATCAAATACAGAAAAAAGATCAGCATATGACAAATATGGTCATCAAGCTTTTGATCAATCTGGTAATAACAATTTTAATAACAGTTTTTCAAGTACAAACGACTTTGGTGATATATTTGGAGAAGTATTCGGAGATATTTTTGGTGATGAAAAAAGAAATAAATATGAAAAAGGTTCTGATTTAGAATATTTATTAAATATTAATTTAGAAGACGTATTGAATGGAACAAAAAAAATAATCAAAATACCTACATTAAAAAAATGTAATTTTTGTAAAGGAACAGGAAATAAAAATAATTTAAATAATAATGAATGTTATACATGTAATGGTAGCGGTCAAATACATGCTAGAAAGGGATTTTTCACTGTACAGCAAACCTGTTACACTTGTAATGGAAAAGGAAAATATATAAAAGATCCATGTTATAAATGTAATGGAGAAGGAAGATTAAATACAATAAGAACATTATCTATAAAAATACCATCAGGTATAGATTCTGGTGATAAAATAAAATTAAGTGAAGAAGGAGAAGCAGGAAAAAACAACGCCCCATATGGAGATTTATATGTAAAAATAAAAATAAATAAACACCCAATTTTTAAAAGAAAAAAATCTAATTTATATTGTAAAATACCTATAAATTTTTCAACAGCAGCTATTGGAGGTATTGTTGAAGTACCTACATTAAATGGAAAAATAAAACTAAAAATTCCAAAAGAAACACAATATGGAAAATTATTTAGAATAAGAGAAAAAGGTATAAAATCAATAAATAACAATTATCGCGGTGATTTAATATGTAAAATAATTGTTGAAACACCAGTAAATTTAAATGAAAATCAAAAAAAAATAATTTATAAATTAGGAAAAAGTTTAAATAAATCTAATGGTAATAGAAATAGTCCAAAATATGAAAGATTTTTTTATAAAGTAAAAAAATTTTTTCAAAATTTACGAAAATATAAAATATAAAATGTTAATAAATTTAATTGAAAATAAGGAGGCAATGCATTAATGCCTCCTAAAAAATATAAATAAAAATATTAAAATAAAAAGAATATTTATATTTAATTTTTAATATTAATTTGTTTTATTTTTTTTATTAAATTATGTTTGTAATTAGACGCTTTGTTTTTATGTATTATTTTTTTTAAAGAACATTTGTCTACAACAGATTGAAAATTTTTGAAAGATAATACACAATTTTTTAAATCTTTTTTCTGTACATAAAATAAAACTTTTTTTAAAAAAGTTTTTATTTTAGATTTTTTACTTATATTATGTTGTCTGCGTTTGTAAGATTTTTTTTTATCTTTTTTAGAAGATTTTATATTTGCCATAAAGATTATTATAAAAAATTTATATATATAAATTATATAATATATAAATTTTATTATATTATAATTAATAATATTTTAAATATTATAAATATTATCATATAATATGTAATTTTTAATAAAATAAAAAATAACTTTAATAATTTTTAAAAAATAATTATTTTTTTATTTAAAAACATAAATATTAAAATTATTTTATATACAAAAACATGTTCTTATATTACAAAAAATTAATATTTAAAAATTTCTTTTATATACAAATAATAACATATTTTAAAACAATAAAAATGATATGAAAAATTATAAAAAAACATTAAACTTACCTAAAACAAAATTCTCTATGAGAGCAAATTTATTACAAAAAGAACCAAAAATATTAAAAAAATGGGACAAAATAAAAATACAAGAAATAATTAAAAAAAATAATATAAACAAAAAAAAATTTATACTACAAGATGGACCTCCATATGCAAATGGAAATATACATATAGGGCACGCTTTAAACAAAATTTTAAAAGATATAATAATAAAATCTAAAAACTTATCTGGATTTAATACTTTATATACACCTACTTGGGATTGTCATGGGCTTCCAATAGAACACAAAATTGAAGAAAAAAATAAACAAAATATAGAAAAAATATCAAAAAAAATTTTTAAAAAAAAGTGTAAAAAATATGTATTAAAACAAATAGAAAAACAAAAAAAAGAATTTATAAGATTAGGAATTTTTTCTGATTGGCATAATTCATATAATACTATGAACATAGATAGTCAAGTAAATGTAATAAAAAAATTAAAAAATATAATTGAAAAAGAATATGTATATTCTGCATATAAACCAATACATTGGTGTATAAAGTGCCAATCTTCATTAGCTGAAGCAGAATTAAAACATAAAACCAAAAACTGTAATACAATTTTTGTTTTGTTTAAAATAATAAAAAATGAAAATATAAAAAAAATTTTGAAAAAAAAAAATAAAAAAAAAATTTACGCACCTATATGGACAACTACTCCATGGAGTTTACCATCAAATCAAGCTATATCTGTAAATTCTAATATAAATTATAATTTTATAGAAACTAAAAAATTTAATTTAATAATAGCAAAAAAAATAACTATATCTGTATTAAAAGAATTTAATATATCAAAATATAAAATTATTAATAGTGTATTAGGAAAAAAATTAGAATTTACACATTGTTGCCATCCTTTTATGAAAAAGAATATTCCAATAATTTTATCAAAACATGTTAATTTAAAATTAGGAACTGGATTAGTACATATAGCTCCTGATCACGGTCAAGAAGATTTTGAAATAAGCAAAAAATATAATATAAATTTATTAAATTTAATAAAAAAAACTGGTTTTTATAAAAAAAATGTTCACAAATTATTAGACAATACTTTTGTGTTTGATTCAAATAAAAAAATTATAAAAATATTAAAAAAAAAAAATAAAATAATGTGTGAAAAAATTATTTTACATAAATATCCATTTTGTTGGAGACACAATTATCCTACCATTTTTATTTCTAGACCTCAGTGGTTTATAAATTTAAATAAAAACAATTTAAAAAAAAATATAATTAAAGAAATAAAAAAAGTTAATTGGTATCCTAAATGGGGGCAAAAAAAAATGATTACAATGTTAAAAAATAGACCTGATTGGTGTATTTCTAGACAAAGACATTGGGGAGTACCAATAACAATTTTTGTAAATAAAAAAACTAATAAAATGCACAAAAACACAAAAAATTTTATAAAAAAAATTTATAAAAATATCAATAAATTAGGAAATGAATATTGGGACAATATAAATAAAAAAAAATTTTTAAAAGAAGAAGAAAACAAATTTTTTAAAAGTAATGATGTATTAGATGTATGGTTTGATTCTGGATCCATAGATGTAAAATCTATATATAAGAATATATCAAGTAAAAAACAAGCAGACCTATATATAGAAGGATCTGATCAATACAGAGGATGGTTTATGTCTTCAATAATAATATCAGTAGCTACTAAAAGAATTTCTCCGTATAAAAATATAATAGCGCACGGATTTGTAGTAGATAAAAATGGAAAAAAAATGTCAAAATCTAAGGGAAATATAATAAAACCTAGTAAAATAATAAAAAATTTTGGCGCAGATATACTTAGATTATGGGTTGCTTCTACTGATTATTCTAAAGAAATAGTAATTTCACAAAATGTTATAAAAAATATTACAGATATATATAGAAAAATAAGAAATACAATTCGATTTATGTTATCTAATTTATATGACTTTCAAGAAAATTTAGAAAAAATAAAATATAAAAATTTAATATTAATAGATAAATGGATAATAGGAAAAACAAAAATAATACAAGATAAAATAATATATTTTTATGAAAAATATAAATTTCATAAAATAATAAATATTATTATAAAATTTTTTAATATAGAATTAGGTTCATTTTATTTAGACATAGTAAAAGATAGATTATATACATTACCAAAAAAAAGTTTAGAAAGAAAAAGTTGTCAAACTGTTTTATATAATATATTAAACACAATAATAAGATGGATATCTCCAATTTTACCATTTACATCAGAAGAATCATGGAGCTTTATAAAAAAAAAAAAAAATGATTTTATATTTACAAAAACATGGTTTAAAAATTTAAAAAGTTTTTCAAAAAATGAAATTTTAAATTTATATGACTGGGAAAATCTAATATTAATAAAAAATAAAGTAAACAAAGAAATAGAAAAATCTATAAGAAAAAAAATTATAAAAAATTCTTTAGAATCTTATTTAAAAATATATATAAGTAAAGATATAGAAAAAAAAATAAAAATAATGAAAAAAGAAATAAAATTCATGTTTATATCATCAAAAGTAAAAATAAAAAAAAATCATAAAAAAAATACATCAAAAAAAATTAAAATATATGTAAAAAAAGTTTTAGGAAAAAAGTGTGAAAGATGTTGGAATTTTTTCAAAAAAAACAATAAAAAAAAATCTAAAGATAACAACTTATGCAATAGATGCTTAAAAAATATATATGAAAAAGGAGAAACAAGAATTTTTTTATAAAAAATATTTCTAAAAAAATTAAAAAATATAAATTAACATAAATAAACAAATAATATATATTACTATATTTTATAAAAAAAATATTTTAACATATTAAATATTTATATCAAAAATTATAATTTTATGAAAAATAAAAAAATTAAATTAGCCATTTCAGGCGCCAACGGAAGAATGGGTAAAATACTTATAAAAGAAGCTTTAAAAAAAAATAATATTATTTTATCAATGATGTTAGTAAAGGAAATAAAAAATAATAAAAAAAATATAAAGGAAAAAATTCCAACTTATACATGTTTAAATGATAAAAACAAAAATTTTGATGTAATGATAGATTTTTCTGAAAAAAATAACACAATGAAAAATATAAAATATTGTATTAAACACAAAAAAAATATAGTTATTGGAACTACAGGTTTTGATGAAAATCAAGAAAAATTTATAAAATTATCTTCAAAAAAAATTTGTATAGTAAAATCTTCAAATTTTAGTACAGGAATAAATTTAATATATTTTTTTTTAGAAAAAATACAAAAAAATTTAATAAACGAAAAAATAACAATAAAAGAAGAACATCATAAAAACAAAAAGGATTCTCCTTCTGGCACATCTATAGAATTTGGAAAAATAATAAATAAAAAGTTGGGAAAAAAAACATCTAAAAAAGAAATATTAAAAAACAAAAATATTAATTTTATTTCAACAAGATTTGGTAATATTATAGGAAATCATACAATTTCATTTTCAAATAAAAATGAAACTTTAAAAATAAAACACGTAGCAAAAAATAGATCTATATTCGCAATTGGAGCTATACAATCTGCAATATGGTCTTATAAAAGAAAAAGCGGATTGTTTAGTATGAAAAATATAATAAAAAGAAAATAAAAAAATATATTATGGAAAAAAAACAAAAAAAAGCAATATTAATGTTAGAAAATAATACAACTTTTGAAGGCAAATTAATTGGATTTAATAAATTTTGTACAGGAGAAATAATATTCAATACGTCAATAACTGGATATCAAGAAATAATTACTGATCCATCATATTTTAACCAAATAGTATTGTTAACTTCTCCTAATATAGGAAACACAGGAATAAATTGTGAAGATAATGAATCTAACTCTGTGTATTTAAGTGGTTTAATATTTAAAAATATTTGCAAAAATCCTAATCACTATAAATCACAAAAAACTTTAGAAAAATTTTTATTAGAAAAAAAAATAATATCAATCTATGATGTAGATACTAGAGAATTAACAAACATAATAAGAAATTTTGGAACTCAAATAGGATGTATATTTGAAAATAAAAAAAAAAATTATGAATTAGCTAAAAAAAAAATTATATATTTTAAAAATAAAAAAAAAAAAAAAAAAATATCTACAAAAAAAATATATGTATGGAATGATAAAAAATTAAAAAAAAAAATAGAAAAAAAAATAAATATAATAGTTTATGACTATGGAATTAAACATAGTATTTTAAAATTTTTATCACAAAACAATTGTAATATTATAGTTGTACCATCTAATACAAAAGTAAAAAAAATTCTAAAATATTATCCTCATGGAATATTATTGTCAAATGGCCCTGGAAATCCAAATGAATATTTAGAAGAAATAAAAATAATAAAAAATATATTAAAAAACACAAAAATACCAATATTAGGCATATGTTTAGGACATCAATTATTAGCAATATCAAACGACATGAAAATAAAAAAAATGAAATTTGGTCATCATGGATCTAATCATCCTGTTAAAGAATTAAAAACAAACAAAATATTGATAACATCTCAAAATCATAATTTTTCAGTATTAAAATCAAAAAATCAAAAAAATATAGAAATAACTCATATTTCATTATTAGATAAAACAATACAAGGAATATTAATAAAAAAAAGAAATGCAATAGGATTTCAAGGACATCCAGAAGCAAATCCAGGGCCAAATGATGCAGTAATAATATTAAAAAATTTTTTAAAAATTGTAAAAAAATATAAAAACAGAGATACAAAAAATGCCTAAAAGAAAAGATATAAAAAAAATTTTAGTAATAGGATCAGGTCCCATTGTAATAGGGCAAGCTTGTGAATTTGACTATTCTGGCACGCAATCTTGTAAAGCTTTAAAAGAAGAAGGTTTTAAAGTAATTTTAATTAATTCTAATCCTGCAACAATTATGACAGATCCTGAAATATCAGATTCAACATATATAGAACCAATACATTGGAAAATAATAGAAAAAATAATAAAAAAAGAAAAACCAAATGCAATATTACCAACTATGGGAGGTCAAACTGCATTAAATTGCGTAATGAAACTTAATAAAAAAAATATATTACATAAAAATAAAGTAGAAATAATCGGAGTTACTCCAGAAGCAATAAATAATTCCGAAAATAGAAAACTTTTTAAAAAAGCAATGAAAGAAATAAATTTACTTACAGCAAAATCTAAAATCGCTAAAAATATTAGTTCAGCAAAAAAAATTATAAAAAAAATTGGATTCCCATGTATCATAAGATCATCTTTTACAATGGGTGGCAGTGGAAGTGGAATAGCATACAACATGCAAGAATTCGAAAAAATTTGCAAAATAGGATTAGAATCTTCTCCTATAAACCAATTACAGATAGATGAATCTCTGATAGGATGGAAAGAATTTGAAATAGAAATTATAAAAGATATAAATAAAAATTGTATAGTAATATGTTCTATAGAAAATATAGATCCAATGGGAATACATACGGGAGATTCTATAACAATAGCTCCAGCACAAACTCTAACTGATAAAGAATATCAATATATGAGAAATGCATCAATTTCAATATTAGAAAAAATAGGAATAAAAACTGGGGGGTCAAACGTACAATTTGCATTAAATCCAAAGAATGGAAAAATTATAGTAATAGAAGTAAATCCTAGAGTATCTAGATCATCAGCATTAGCTTCAAAAGCTACTGGTTTTCCAATAGCTAGAATCGTTACAAAATTGTCTATAGGTTATACTCTAGACGAGTTAAAAAACGATATTACTAAAAATAAAATATCAGCATCTTTTGAACCATCTATAGATTATATAGTTACAAAAATACCTAGATTTAATTTTGAAAAATTTAAAAATTGTAATGACAGATTAACAACACAAATGAAATCTGTTGGTGAAATTATGTCTATAGGAAGAACATTTCAAGAATCTTTTCAAAAGGGTTTATGTAGTTTAGAAAATGGGCTAAATGGATTTTCTACACAATTTGTAAAAAAAAATAAATCAAAAATAGAATATGAACTAAAAACTGCAGGACAAAATAGAATTTTATATTTAGCAGATGCTATAAGAATTGGATTTAGTGCAGAAAAAATTTTTGATTTAACAAACATTGATAAATGGTTTATAAATCAAATCATACAAATAATAAAATTAGAAAAAAAAATAATAAAAAATAAAAAAAAGAATATAAGTTATAAATTTTTAAAATTAATGAAAAAAAATGGTTTTTCAGATTCTAGAATATCATATTTAACAAAAATTAAAGAAAAAAGTATAAGAAAAATAAGAAAAAAATATAACTTATACCCAGTTTATAAAAGAATAGATATGTGCTCAGCAGAATTCCCTTCTAAGACTACATACATGTATTCTACATGGGATAAACAATGTGAATCTAATCCAACTAAAAAAAAAAATAAAGTACTAATAATAGGAAGTGGTCCTAATAGAATAGGACAAGGAATAGAATTTGATTATTGCTGTGTACATGCATCAATAGCATTAAAAGAAATAAACTTTGAAACTATTATGATAAATTGTAATCCGGAAACTGTTTCAACAGATTATAATATCTCTGATAAATTATATTTTGAACCAATTACAATAGAACATATATTAAATATAGTAAGAATAGAAAAACCATTAGGAGTATTAATACAGTATGGAGGTCAGACTCCAATAAAATTAGCCAATCAACTACATAAACAAAAAGTTAATATTTTAGGAACAAACATAAAAAGCATAAAAAAGACAGAAGACAGAAAACAATTTCAAAAATTAATAAAAAAATTAAATTTAAAACAACCAAAAAATTCTACAATTTTAAATTTAAAACAAGGAATATCAAAAGCAAAAAAAATAGGTTTTCCTATTATAGTAAGACCATCATATGTTTTAGGAGGAAAAAATATGGAAATAATATATAACAATAATGGATTAAAAAAATATTTTAAAACATTTTATGATGAAAACAATAAAACACCAATTTTATTAGATCATTATATAGAAGATGCTAAAGAAATAGATGTAGATGCAATTTGTGATGGTAAAGATGTTTTTATAGCAGGAATATTAGAACATATAGAAAAAGCAGGAATTCATTCCGGAGATTCTGCATGTGTTTTACCAACTTATACAATAGAAAATAAAATAAAAAATAAAATAAAAGAACAAGTTAAAAAAATATCTATTTATCTCAAAATAAAAGGTATGATAAACATACAATTTGCAATAAAAAACAAAAAAATATATATTTTAGAAGTAAATCCGAGAGCATCAAGAACTATACCATTTATATCTAAAGCTATAGGATTACCATTAATAAAAATTGCTTCTAAAGTAATATGCGGTATATCTTTAAGAAAACAAAATATAAAAAATGAAATAATTCCTGAATATTTCTCTATAAAAGAATCAATATTTCCATTTAATAAATTTTATGAATCTAATTATCAATTAGGACCTGAAATGAAATCTACAGGAGAAATAATGGGAATAGGAAATAGCTTTAAAGAAGCTTTTTCAAAAATAATATTATCTCAAAAAACCAATATAACAAAAATAAAAAAAGTTTTTTTATATATAACAAAATCAGATATAAAAAAAATAATAAAAACATTAAAAAAACTAAAAAAAATAGGATTCGCTATATATACAACGAAAAAAATAAATACTTATTTAAAAAAGTATAATATAGAAAATCAGTTGCAAATAAATGTAGTAAACAAAAAATTTTATAAAACTATAAATTATATAAAAGAAAAAAAATATGATTATATAATATGTACAAAAAATAGAAATAAAAAAAATGAAAAAAAATACTTTAAAATAATAAAAAATGCAATAAAATATAATATTTATTTTGATACTACAACTAGGCTATCTTATGCAACAGCATCATCATTAAAAAATAAACCTTATAAAAATATAAATTCTTTGCAAACATTGCATACAAGAAATGTTATATAAAAAATATATTTTATAAAAAACACAAAAATTTTTTATGAAAAAAGTTTTTGTGTTTTAAAATATATTTATTTATTTTAATTATAAATTAATAAAACGTTTCATAAAATTTTTTTTTATCTTTCCATCTTAATAAAGTTAATTTATTTCCTAAATAACAACCCGTATCTAAAGCATAAAAATTCTTCGGAACTCCTTTACCATTTAATGATGACCAATGTCCAAAAATTATAATAAATCCTTTTGGAATATTGTTTTTTATTGAAAACCATGGTATTAAATTATTTTTTAAAATTTTATTAGGAAATTCTTTATATACTAAATCCAAATCATAAGTTTTTTTAAAACAATATCTCATTCTAGTAAACCCATTTATAGCAAATTTTATTTTATCATCATATTTTAATGATTTTTTCCACTTACAACTTTTTACAAACATCATCTCTAAAAAATAAAAAATTTTTTCATAATCACTCCCACTTAAAATTTTTTGTATTTTTTTAGAATAAATCTGAGATAATTGAATGTTCCAATTAGGAGGAATACCAGCATGTGATATTACAAATTTTTTTTTATAATTTACTCTAAACAATGGTTGTTTTCTTAACCAATCTATAATGTTTTTCATGTTATCAAAATCATAATGATAATATTTAGATTCATAAAATATTTTAGGATATAAAATTTTTTTAAAATATAATCTTATTAAATTAAGATCATGATTTCCTAAAACTAACTTTACAGAATTTTTATTTTCATATAAAAATTTTAATACTTTAAAAGAATCAGGTCCTTTTTCTACTAAATCTCCAGTTAACCATAAAGCATCTTTGTTATAATTAAATTTAACTGTATTCAATAAATTTTGTAATTGAGTAAAACATCCATGTATATCTCCAATAAAATAAATATTCATATTTTTCAAAAATTAAAAAATATAATTAAAATTATAACAATGAAAACAAAATAAAAAAATTACTAAATAAAAATATTTTTAACAAAATATTTTGTCAATCTACAATATTCTAAAATAGTTAAATTTTGAGCTCTTAATGAAGAATCAATTTTTAAAATTTTGAAAATATCTTTTTTAAAAATATTGGATAAACTATTTTTTATAGTTTTTCTTCTTTGTGAAAATGCAGTAGAAACTATATATTTAAAATATTTTATATTAACATTATTTTTAAAAAATCTTTTTGTTGGAATAAATTTTACAAAACAAGAATTAACTTTAGGAACAGGAAAAAATGACTTTGAATTTACTTCCAATAGAATTTTTATTCTAAAATAATATTGTAAAAGTATACTAAGCTTTCCGTAACATTTACTTCCTATTTTAGCTGATATTTTTTTTGCTACTTCATATTGTAGCATAAAATGCATATCTTTTATGTTATCTAAAAAATTTAAAAAATAAAAAATTATATTTATAGAAATATTATAAGGAACATTACCTACTATCCTTACAAAATTATAATTTTTTAAATATTTTTTAAAATCAAAATGCAATATATTTTCATTAAAAATTATAACATTTTTATCTAAAAAATATTTTTTTAAGACATTATATAAGGAACTATCAATTTCTATAATTGACATTGTTTTTACATGATTATATAATATCTTTGTTAAACAACCAGTACCTGCACCTATTTCAAAAATTTTGTCATTAAATTTTGGATTAATATACTTTACAATTTTTTTTAAAACATCATTATCTACTAAAAAATTTTGACCAAGAGATTTTTTAATATTTATTTTTTTTAAAAAGTTTGTATTCATAATAAAATCCTTAAAAAATTTCATTATTACATTAATTTACTGATAATACACAAAATATTAAAATAATAAAGTTGTTAAATAAAAAAAAATATATATAAATATGAATTTAAATTAAAAATATAAAAATTTTATATTTATAAAATATATAAAAAAATATTTACAAACTTTTTAAAATATACAAAATTTTAAAAAAATGATAAAACTAATATAAATATATTCAAGAAATAAAAAATATCAAATTTTTTTTATTAAAAAAAAGTCTATATGCAATATATTATTTTTAAAAATATGTCTTTGAATTTCATTTATTTTTACTAAATAATTAATTTTATCAAAAATAATTATAATTTTTTTATTATAAACATTTTTTATATTTTTTAACTTAAATATTTCATCATATTTTAAATAAATAGGAATTTCTTTATTATTTAATGAATACAAAATACAAGGACATTTTTCTTCTTTTCTTAATCTTCTACTATTTTTAGTACCTAATTTATTTCTAAAATATGCTTTTATAAAAATTTTCATAATTATCCTTATAATATAAAAAAGTTAAAATAAATTTTTTAACCATATAATTTCTTTTTCTCTAAGATATTTTTTTTTCGTCTCTAATATAATTGGAATATTATCAAATTTTGTACTATTCATTATAAAAGAAAAAATATTATTTCCTATTTTGCCATAACCTAAATTTTCATGTCTATCTATTTTACTTCCTAATCCACCAACAGAGTCATTTAAATGTATACCTTTCAAATAATCAAACCCTATTACACTATTAAATTTATAAAATACGTCTTTTATTTTTTCAAAAGTACGTATATCATATCCATAAGAAAATAAATGACAAGTATCAATACAAACACCAATTCTAGAAGAATCTTTTACTAAATTTATTATTTCATATAAATATTCAAATTTACCACCTATACTAGTTCCGCTTCCAGAAGTATTTTCTAATATTATAGAAACATTATCAACTTCACAAAAAATTTCATTTATCATATTAGAAGCTAATTTAAAACATGTTTTAAAGTTATTATCTTCAATATAATTTCCAGGATGAACATTAATATATTTTATTCCTAATTTTTTACATATAATTATTTCTGATAAAAGAGATTTTTTGGATAAATAATTTTTTTTCTTATTAGGATTACATAAATTAATCAAATAACTAGCATGCGGTAATATCTGATCATATATAAAATTATATTTTTTCATATTATGCTTAAACTTTTTTATAACATTTTTATTAATGTCTTTTTCAAACCATTTTCGTGGATTTTTTAAAAAAAAAGATATAGCTGTGGCGTTTATTTTTTTTGCCTCTAAAAAAACTTTTTCTATTCCATTTAAATTGCTAAAATGTGACCCTATATATTTAGACATAAACAATTAAATTTAAAAAATATTAAATAAAATATATATTAAAAAGTATTAATATATTAACATATTAAAAATATATAAGAAGAATAAAAATATGAAAAAAAAAAACTTTTTGTCTTTACAAGATATAATTAAAAAACTAGAAAACTTTTGGGAAAAAAATGGATGTAGCATAATCCCATCGTTAGATATACCAATTGGTGCAGGAACATTTCACAAAGAAACTTTTTTTAATGCTATATCTTCAAAAAATTTTTCTAAAATATATTTACAAGCATGCAGAAGACCGATAGACAGCAGAAACACAGAAAGTAAAAATAGATTACAATATTATCATCAAATTCAAGTTATTATAAATCCACCTCCTGAAAATATACAAGAAAAATATATAAATTCATTAAAAGATCTTAATATAAACACAAAAGAACAAGATATAAAATTTATAGAAGATAATTGGGAAAATAAAACAATCGGGGCATCCGGAACAGGATGGGAAGTAAGAATAAATGGTTTAGAAATTACACAATTTACATATTTTCAAAAAATGGCAAATTTAGAATGTAATCCATCTACTGTAGAAATAACATACGGTTTAGAAAGAATAGCTATGCATATACAAAATAAAAAAAATATATATGAATTAATATGGGATAAAAAAAAAAATAAAAAAATAAAATATAAAGAAATGTTTTTTCAAAATGAAATAGAACAAAGTATATATAATTTAAAAAAATCAAATCTAAAAGAAATATTTTATTTTCTTGAAAAAAATATAATAGAAGCAAAACGATTAATTTCATTAAAAAATCCATTAATATTTCCTTCCTATGAACATATGTTGTTATCAATACATCAATTTAATTTGTTAGAGGCAAGAAAATGTTTATCAGTAGTAGAAAGATATAACCATATAAGTAAAATAAGAAATTTATCACGAGAAATTGCAATAGCATATTGCACAAAAAATAAAATAAAATATAAAAAAAAATAAAAAAATAAGGAAAAAAATTGAAAAAAATATTTTTATTAGAAATCATAACAGAAGAACTACCTCCTAAACATTTAAAAGACATTATTATATCTTTTAAAAAAAATATACTACATCAAATAAAAAATAAATTTTTAAAATACAAAAAAGTTGAATGGTATTTAACATCTAGAAGATTGATAATAGAAATTATAAACATTCATTACCAAGATAAATATATTAATAATTATATAAAAACAAATTTAAAAAATAAAAATATAACAAAAAAAAAAATAATAAAAAATAAAATATATTCTGATTTTAAAGAAATAATATTAAAATCAATAAAAAAAATACATATTAGAAAATTTATGCATTGGTCAAACTCAAAAATAAAATTTATAAGACCAATTAGAAATGTATTATGCCTTCTAGATAAAAAAATAATTAATATAAATATTTTAGGTGTAAAATCTACTAATTATACATTGAGTAATCTTTTTATAAAAAACAATAAAAAAATACACGTAACAAGTATTCATGAATATAAAAAAAAAATAAAAAAATATGGAAAAGTAATAATAAATTTTGAAGATAGAAAAAATATTATATTAAAAAAAATAGAAAAGAAAATAAAAAGAATAAATGGAACTTTAAAAAAAAATACGGAATTTTTAGAAGAAATAAGTTGTATGACAGAATGGCCTGAAATATATATAGCAAAATTTAATAAAAAATTTTTAAAAATATATAAAAAATTAATTATACATATAATAGAAAAAGTACAAAAATGTTTTTTAATATATTCAACAAAAAAAAAAATCACAAAATATTTTGTAATAGTTTCAAATGTACGTTCAAAAAATCCAAAAAGAATAATATCAGAATACGAAAATGTAATTAATGAAAAATTAAAAGATATAAATTTTTTTTTAAAATTAGATAAAAAAAAAAAATTAATAGAAAATTTAAAAAAATTAAAAAAATATATTTTTCATAACAAATTAGGAACATTATTTGATAAAACTGTAAGAATAAAAAAAATATCATATTGGATTGCAAAACAAATTAAAATAAAAAACACACATATAAAAAAAGCAGCTTTATTATCAAAATGTGATTTATTAACGAATATGGTATTTGAATTTCCTGAAATGCAAGGATATATAGGTATGAAATATGCTATTATACAAGGAGAAAATAAAGTTGTAGCTGAATCTATAAAAGAACAATATTACCCTGTTTCATATAATTCAAAAATACCAAAAAATAAAATTTCATGTATAATATCTATTTCTGATAAAATAGATACAATAATAGGACTATTTTCTATAGGAAAAAATCCAAATAGTAAAAATGATCCATTTCATATAAGAAAAAATTCAATTGGAATAATTAGAATTTTATTAGAAAAAAAAATTGAAATAAATATTATAGAATTAATAAAAATTTCTTTATCAATGTATATAGAAGAAAAAAATAAAAAAAAAAAAATAGAAAATAAAATTATAAAATATTTTAAAAAAAGAATATTATCATTATTAAAAAAATACAATTTCAAAAAAAATATAATTTTATCTTCAATAAAAATATTTAAAATTATACCAATAAAAATATATAAAAACGTATTAGAAGTATCAAAATATGATAAAATACAAAATATAAAAAATTCATATAAAAGAATAAAAAACATAATAAAAAACAGAAATATAAAAAAATTAAAAACAAATTATAAAATAATTAAAAAAAATCAAATAGAAAAAAAGTTATATCTTTTAACAAAAGATTTTAAAAAAAATATAAAAAAAATGCTAGAAAATTATAATTATAAAAATATATTTAAAAATATAAATATAATATGCAAAGTTTTAAATTTATTTTTTGAAAAAGTTTTTATAAATGACAAAAACGAAATAGTTAGAAATAATAGAATATTACTATTACATGAAATAAAAAATCAATTTAATAGAATAATAAAAATAAAATATATTCTTTAATAATTAAAAAAAATATTTTCAAAATGTGTTGTTAATACAATTAACAACATATTTTGAAAATATTTAAAAAAATAAATTTAAAAAATTTTATTTTCTTTTTATAACAGCATTAAATTTTTTTTCCAATAAAACCATATTCTTAAAAATAATTTTATCAATAGAAACGTCTTTTAACGTTTTTTTTAAACTTTGAAAAATTAATCTTATAGAAATACTTTTTTTTCCAAAAGGTATGTTTACGCCAAAATAAAAATCAAAAATATATATATCTATTAAATTTTTAGAAAATATTTTTTTACAAAACGATATTATATCAAAACATTTTACATTATTTAAAACTATAATAGAAATGTCTCTTTTTATACTAGGATATTCTGATATTTTTTTTACATATAATATTTCTTTTTTATAAAAATTTTCTAAACACAGTTCAAACAAAAAAATATCATAATTTTTTTTATAATTATTTTTTTTTAAAATTTTTTGATCTAACTTACCAATTTTACCTATATATTTTTTGTCTAAATATATTGAAGAACTAATTATGTTGTCAAAACCAGAAAAACTCTTATTAAAAAACTTTACATTAGAAATAGATCTAGAAATTTCTAAAATATGTTCTACGTCTCCCTTCAAATCATAAAAGTCAATTTTTTTTTCTTTAGTATCAAAAAATATATTATCAAAACTACCATATGATAATCCTGATAAAAATGTTTTTTCATTAACTCCTAAAATATTATTTTCATTTTTAAAATAACATTTACCTAATTCAAAAATCTTAATACAACTATTTTGCCTATTGTTATTATATATAAAATTTTTAAATAATCCTGGAAGTAATGAAGTTCTCATAACTGACATATTTTTAGAAATTGGATTTTTTATTTTTATATATTTCTCATTATTAGAAAAATTTTTTTGATTATTTTCATCAATAAAACTATAATTTATTACTTCATTATATCCTTTGCAAATTAAAAAATTTTTTATTTCTTTAAAAAAATTATTTTTATAGAAATTTTCACAAGTAATATTAAATTTTTCTGAAGGCGGACATACAAATATTTTATTTACATCATAAATTCTAATTATATCTGATATTATATCTTCTTCTATAAATATATCATCTCTCCAATATGGTACTAAAACTTTCCACATATTATCTTTTTTAAAAAATTTATAACCTAAAATTTTTAATTTTTCTTCAAGAATGTGATCATCTATATAATATCCTATTATTTTTTTTATTTTTTTTTTATTCAAAATAATTTTTTTCTGCATGTACTTATCAAAATCTTTAATTTTTAAAATATTATTTACTGAGCCACCACAAATTCTTAAAATTATTTTAGTAATATAATTTAATGAAAATAATTGCATATTAAAATTATTACTGTAGCTAAAATAATTAATTTTATTACTGTTAACATTATTTTTATTATAATTATTAAATCTATTATTTTTTAAAAACAAAGAACCTAAAAATATATTTTTCGTATCCGAAGAAAAATTAACATATTTAGTTTGAAAATTATTTCCAAAAATTAATATTTTTTTTTCATTACAAATTACTATATTGTTTTTTTTTAAAAAAAAATTTTTATTAAATAAATATATTTTACTAGAATTTTTTAATATCTTTACAAAAATCTTATTATTATAAGAATTTTTATTAAAAAAATGAAAAGTTTCACCAGTTTCTATAAAAACATAATTTATTATATTAGAAATTATATCTTTACTTTTTATACCATTCATGTTTAATTTATTAATAATCCAGAATGGAGTTTTTACGTTAACATTTAAATTATTAAAACATCTTCCTAAATAACAATAATTCTTTATATCTTTTTCTAAAAATACCTCTATTTTATTTTTTTTATATTTTTTTTTTATATAATTTTTATATAAATTACAAAACTCTATTTTATTAAAAGCACATATTTCTCTAGAAATACCAATTATATTTAATTCATTTAATCTATTATGTGGAATATTCAATTTTATTATATTATCATAAATTTTTATATAATTTTTAATACTAGCATTTATATTACTAGAATTAGATAATTTCAATGGTTTTTCTATTATATTTGATATTCCTATAGAAAATGGCGCGCAAAAAAAACATTTAGATTTTTTATGATGATATTTTTTTATATAAAAAAAAATTTGTTCAGAAAATATATTTTTAGAAATAGAAACAATAAACTTTTCGCCAATGTTACAACTATATTTTGAAAATATTTTTAATATTTTATTTTCTCGTATTAATATAGAATATAAAAAAAAAAAATCATTATCTAAAAAAATTTTTTTTTTTAAAATTACTTTTCCTATAAATATATATTTACTAAGACAAATAGGAACTTTTTTTAAAATATCTATTTCGATACCTAATTTAATTAAACTGTTACAAATTTTTTTAAAACCTAATTTAAAATTTGTCCATTCCATTATCCAATTTTTACTAATTTTCATATTTTTGCCTAATTATTTAAATTGATTTAGAAAATTTAAATTATTCTCAAAAAAAATTCTTACATCTGAAATTCCATATCTTAACATTGTTAATCTCTCTATTCCTATACCAAATGCACATCCAATATATTTCTTATAATCAATTTTCATATTTCTTAAAACATTAGGATGTACCATTCCGCAACCTAATACTTCTAACCATTTTCCATCATCCTTTTTTATATCTACTTCTGTAGATAACGTTGTAAATGGAAAATATGAACTTCTAAACCTTATAGAAAAATCATGTTTAAAAAAATATTTTAAAAAATTTTTTATTATCCATTTTAAATTTGAAAAATTAATTTTTTTATTAATTATTAATCCTTCAACTTGATGAAACATAGGAGTATGTGTGATATCATTATCATTTCTATAAACTTTTCCTATAGAAACAACTTTTATAGGTAATTGTTTACTTTTCATAATATGTATTTGCATATTAGAAGTTTGAGTTCTTAAAAGAATGTTTTTATCAATCCAAAAAGTATCATTAAAATCTCTAGCAGGATGATTTTTTGATATGTTTAAAGCATCAAAATTATAATACTCATTTTCAATTTCATTTCCGCTAACTATATTAAATCCTATATTATAAAAAAAATTTTCTATTTTGTTAATAGATTTATTTATAGGATGAATAGAACCTCTTAAATTTCTTCTTCCAGGTATAGAGACATCAAAAAATTTTTTTTTTAAAAATCTTTTTCTTAATTTTTCGTTTATATATTTTTTTCTCGCAAAAATATTTTTTTTTACATTAAAAAAAATTTTGTTAAACAATTTTCCATATATTATTTTATTTTTTTTTTTAAAAAATTTTATTTTATTAATTTTATTATGTAAATAACTATCTTTTCCTAAAAATCTTTTTTTTATTATATTTAATTTATGTAAACTATTCACATTTTTAATAATAATTTTTGTTAATTCAAAAAATTTAAATATTTTTTTTTCATTCATATTAAAGTTCTTAATTTTTAAAAGTTTAATATTAAAAAAGCTTCCATTAGATAGGAAGCTTTTTTAATATTAAAATAAAATAAATCAAAAAAAATAAAAAATAATTTATATAACTTTTTTAACTTCACAAACTAAATTTTCAAATAATTTCTTATCATTAACAGCAAGTTCTGAGAGAATTTTTCTATTAATAATAATTTTTGAAATTTTTAATCCATGACAAAAATTACTATATGATAAGTTATAAATTCTACTTGCTGCATTTATTCTGGATATCCATAATTTTCTAAATTGACGTTTTTTTTGTCTTCTATCTCTATATGCATATTGAGCTGCTTTTATTACTGCTTGATTTGCAACTCTATATACCCTAGATCTAGCTCCATAATATCCTTTAGCTTTATTTAAAACTTTTTTATGACGAGCACGTGCTATAATTCCACGCTTTATTCTTGTCATACACTCTCCATTATAAAATGTACAAAAATGTTTTAAATATATGGAACAAATGTCCTAATTCTTTTTCTATCATGTTTAGATACAACAACTTTCTTTCTTAAATTTCTTTTATAACTACTTCTCTTTTTTGTTAGTAAATGACGCAAATTATTTTTTTTTCTTTTAAACAAACCTGAAGAAGTTATCTTAAATCTTTTAGAAGCACTTTTTAATGTTTTTATCTTAAGCATGATAAAATTTCCTAAAATTTAAAAATATTTATAAAAATTAAAATTTCTTCTTAGAAGATAACAGCATAATCATTTGTCTTCCTTCAATTTTTTTAGGAAAAAAATCTACTATAGAAATTTTAGAAAGATCTTTTTTAATTCTATATAACACATTTATTCCTATTTCTTTATGTGTCATTTCTCTTCCTCGAAATCTAACAGTAATCTTTACTTTGTTTCCAGACAATAAAAATTTTTTTAACTTTTTTAACTTTATTTGATAATCACCTTCAAAAGTTACTGGTCTAAATTTTATTTCTTTTATTTGAAATCTTTTATTACTTTTACTTTGTGATTTAGAATTTTTATTTTTTTTATATAAAAACTTACCATAATTCATTATTCTACAAACTGGAGGAATAGAATTCGGATTAATTTCAACTAAATCGCAATTTAATTTTTTCGCTTCCTTAATAGCGTTTTCTAAATTAACAATTCCTATGAAATTTCCTTTTATTCCTATTAAACGAACTTTTTCTGATGTTATTTCTTTATTTATTTTATTAAGTTTAGAAAATTTATTTCTTTTTTTAAATTTAATACTATATTTCCTCTAAGTTAAAAAAATTTATAATTGTGTAATTCTATAAAAATTTTTTTTATAAATTTCTTTATAGAAATTTTTTTGTTTATCTTACCTTTTACATTTCTAACAGTTATATTCGATTCTTTTAATTCTCTATCACCACATATTAAAATATAAGGTATTTTAATAGAAGAATATTTTCTAATCTTATAATTTATTGTAACATTTTCAATATCATATATTACTCGAAAATCATTTTTTATTAATTTATTAAAAATATTCTTTACATATAATATATGTTTTTTAGATACACTAATTATAACTATTTGTATAGGTGCTAACCATAATGGAAAAATACCATTGTATTCTTCCAACAAAATACCTATAAACCTTTCAATAGAACCTAAAATTGCTCTATGTATTATAATAGGATTTTTTTTTATATTATATTTATTAATATAAAAAACTTTTAAAAGTTTAGCAATATAAAAATCTAACTGAATAGTACCACATTGCCAATTTCTTCCTAAACGATCTTCTAAAACGAATTCTATTTTAGGTCCATAAAAAGCACCTTCTCCATGTTTAAAATTAAATTTAATATTTTTATTATACAAAATTTTATTTAAAATATTTTGAGCAAAATTCCAAGTATCACTATCTCCTATACTTTTTTTAGGTCTAGTAGAAAAATATATTTTTATAATTTTAAAATTAAAAGTTTTATATATATTAATTATTATATCAATACAATTGTTTATTTCTTCTTCAATTTGATCCTTTCTACAAAAAATATGAGCATCATCTTGAGTAAAAGATCTGATTCTCATCAAACCATGTAAAGATCCTGAATATTCATTTCTATGACATATCCCAAATTCTGATATTCTAATAGGCAAATCTTTATAAGATCGTATATGTTTATTAAATATTTGAATATGACCAGGACAATTCATAGGTTTTATACAATAATTTTTATTTTCAGAAACTGTATTAAAAATATGTTTTCTGTAACTACTAAAATGTCCACTATTTTTCCATATAATTTCATTCATCATTATAGGTGTAATAACTTCTTCATAATTATATTTTTTTAAACATTTCCTAATAAAATTTTTTAGCAATTCAAAAATTACAAAACCATTTTTATGCCAAAATATCATACCAGGAGAATGCTTATTAATATGATACAAATCTAATTTTACACCCAATTTTGTATGATCTATTTTACATAAACTTTTATTTCTTTCAATATGACTTAATAATTCTTGTTTATTAGAAAAAATTGTTACATGTATTCTTTGTAAAACTTTATTTTTTTTTTTGCCTTTCCAATATACACCAGAAAATTTATTTAAAAAAAAATTTTTACAAAGTGTTATATTATAAATTTGTATACCAGGAACAAAAATTAAATAATTATTGTGAAAATAAATTTTTATTAATTTATTTTTATTAATAAAAAGTTTTTTTAAAATATAAACTTGATAATATTCTTTATAAGAAGAAAATATTTTAATTAATCTATTTACAGAAAATTTTTTAGAAGTGATCGAATAACTTTTAGAATATAAATTATTCATTTCTTTTGTTATTAAGCTAAATTTTTTTTTATTTAAATTTTTTTTCATTTCAAAATCACAATAAAATCCATTTTTTGTAAATCCTGAACAAGCTGATTTAACTTCAGGCCAAAGTTTTTTAACTGCATAACACAAAAGTTGTATACAAGAATTTTTTATTATTTTAATGAACTCTTTTTTATCAAAATTAGTTATTACTGATACATCTGAATTTTTTTTTAAAAAAGTCTTTGTATCATACAATTTATTATTTATTTTATAGGCAATACAAAATTCACCTTTTTTAAATTTTATTTTTTTTAAAATGTTATTTATAAAAAAATTATTTTTAAACATATTATTGTTTACTTCTATATAAATAATTATATTTAAGAGTCTTATTATAATAAGATATAATAATAATAATTCAATAAAATATACACTGTAAATAAAAAATAAAATTGTACCAGTCACAAATAAACAAATAAGACTGGTACTTATAATAATACTAAAAACGATTATCTACAGCATTTGCTAAATTTTCTAATATTATTTCACTATCCTTCCAGCTTAAACAAGGATCAGTAACAGACTTACCATATTCTAAATTACTTTTATTATTAATATTTTGAGATCCTTCTTTTAAAAAACTTTCTATCATAACTCCAAAAATAAAATTATTCCCACTTTTTATTTGTTTACAAATTGAATTAGAAACATTTAGTTGTAAAATATGATTTTTCAAACAATTTGCATGACTAAAGTCTACCATTAAATATGGAGATATATTATTTTTTTTAAGTAAAAATATCGCGTCTTTTATATTTTCTTTATAATAATTTGGTTTTTTACCTCCGCGCATTATTATATGTAGATTTTTATTACCTAAAGTATGATTAACTTCAATATTTCCATGCAAATTAGACGTTAAAAATAAATGTTTAGAACTTGAAGATTTAATGGCATCCATAGCTATATTTATGTTTCCATCAGTTCCATTTTTAAAACCGATTGGACAAGGAAGAGCAGAAGCCATTTCTCTATGTATTTGACTTTCTGTAGTTCTAGCTCCTATGGCACCCCAACTAATTAAATCATGTATAAATTTACATATATGCATATCTAAAAATTCTGTAGAAGAAGGAACACCTATTTCGTTTATATCTATTAACAATTTTCTTGCAATATTTATACCATCGTTTATTTTTAAACTCCCATCTAAATAAGGATCAATTATTAAACCTTTCCACCCAACTATTGTTCTAGGTTTTTCAAAATAAGTTCTCATAACAATTTCTAATCTATCTTTATATTGTTTTCTTTTTTCTAACAATTTTTCTGCATATTCAAAAGCAGATTTTTTATCATGTATTGAACATGGCCCTATTATTACTAATAATCTTTTATCTTTACCTCTTATTATATTAGAAATTTTTTTTCTAGTTTTTAATACATTGTTTATAACATTTTTACTAATATTATAATTTTTATATACTTCTGAAGGAGTTATTAAGTTTTCTACTTTGGAAATTCTAAATTTCATCATTTTTTTCATTTTAATCTCTGTGAAAATTTTTATAAAAAATTAAGTTTAAAAAATACTTTTAAAAAAATTTATAAAATATTTTATAAAATAATTAAAAAAATATTGTTTAAATTTTAACTTCAAAAAATGTAAATAAAATAAATTATAAAATTATATTTTAATACATTAATTAAATACAACATATATTATTTATATTAATATTTATAAATTTAAAAACATATAACATTTTATTTTTTTGAAAAACATAAAAAATATAATTATAATAATATATTTATTAAAATAAATATTATAAAAAATTATATTTAGATCTTTTATCTAACCACAATAATATTAATCTATACATTATTAATAAAATTATAGGTCCTATAAAAATTCCTATAATACCAAAAGCTAATAAACCACCTATTACCCCAAATAATATTATAAAAAATGGTAACTTTATTCCAATTTGTATCAAAGCTGGTTTTAAAACATTATCTAAAAGACAAATTAAAACACTCCAAAAAACTAAAATAGTACCAAAAATAAAATTATTGCTTATAAATAACCAAATTGATAAAGGAACTAATACTGGAAGAGGTCCAAATTGTAAAAAACAACATAAAAATACTAAAAATAAAAAAAATGAACAACAAGGTACACCAGATATGAGTAATCCTATCCAACCAAACAAAGATTGAACAAATGTAGTTATTAAAACTACCAAAGATATTGTTCTAATCGATTTTTCAACTAATAATATTATTGAGTTGCCATATTTATACGAAACACGAATAGAAAAATTTTTTACTAAATTTGCGCATTTTTCACCATTTAAATACAATAATATGTTAAATATTAATGTAAAATTTAATTGAATAAATACATAACTAAAATAACCTATTTTTTTTATAAAAAATTCTAAAAATTCTATTATGTAAGGTTGAAAATATTTAATAAAACTAGCACTATTACTAAAATTAAATTTTTGATAATTAAAAAATATTTTTTTTCCAATAAAAGGTATATATTTTAAACATAAAAGTTCAGGCAACTTAAAATCTTCAGAAAACAAAAATATTATAAAAGATTTAGAATTATATATTAGCACATTTAAAAAAAATAATATCGGTAATAGCATAAAAAATAAAACTAGAATCGTCATTATTATTATAGCAATATAACGTTTATTAAAAAATATTTTTTGTATTTTTAACATAATTGGCCAAGTAGAAATTACTATCATACATGACCATACAAAACTAAGAACAAAAGGCCTAAGAATTAAAAAACTTAAAAAAGATAATAAAAAAATAAAAATTAAAGAAAATATTTCTTTTTTAGAATACATAAATAATTTTGAATTCTTCATAAAAATCACCTAAAATGTTCTGCTAAAATGCAAAACAAAATAACACTTAAAAACTAACAACAATATATATTTTTATATAAATAAATTTTTTTTAAATAAAATTCTGTTAAAGAAAAATAAAAAATATAAATTTTAATGCCTTTAAAAATGTTTCATTAATCTATATAATATATAATAAATAATAAAAATATTTAAATATTTAAAATTACGAAAATTATGAATAAAATAGTTTTTATTACAAAAAAAGCGGAAAAACAAATAAAATTTTTAATAAAAAAAAAATTTAAAAAAAAAATATTAGAAATATATATCAACAAATCTGGATGTGCTGGATTAGAGTATAAAATGAAATTTGTAAATAATAATAATAAAATTAAAAAAAATCAACAAAAAATAATTTTAAAAAACAATATATCTGTGTTAATAAATAAAAAACATTATAAAATTCTTCAAAATACAAAAATAGATTTTATAGAAAATGGAATAAACAAAATATTTAAATTTACAAATAAAAAAATAAAAAATTTTTGTGGTTGTGGGAAAAGTTTTAACATTTCTTAAAAAATTATTTACAATGTAATATATAAAATCTTTTTTTACCTATACACAAAATACAATATTTAGAAAATATTTTATCAGATTCTTTTAATACATATTTACAATCTTTTTTAACAATATTGTTTATTCTAACAGCACCAGAAACAACAATTTTTCTAGCTTTATTCAATGAATTAGCAAACATAGTTTTTTTTAATATTTCTGATAAATTATTTTTTTTATTAATATAAATCTTTGGAACACCAATATATTTTTTAGTTAAATACATAAAATCAATTTCTTTAAAACAAAAAAAATTTTTTCTAAATAACATTTTAGTAATTTTTTTTACTATATATAAATAATTTTTTCCATGAACAAATTTAGTAATAGCATCTGCAATGATATATTTGTTTTTAATTATATTTTTTATAGAATCTGTATTATTAATTTTTTTTTTACTTATTATATTAAAAAAATAAAATATTTTTATAAAATATTTAGCTTCTTTATCAGATATATTTAACCAAAATTGATAAAAATCGTATATAGAAGTTTTTTTTCTATCTAACCAAATAGAATTATTTTCACTTTTACCAAATTTTTTACCATTTTTTTTTGTAAACAATGGAATTGTTATACCAAACACTTTTTTTTTATATAATTTTTTAGTTAAATTTATACCAGATACAATATTACCCCATTGATCTGATCCTCCTATTTGCAAAATTACATTATAATTTTTATATAAATAAGAAAAATCATATGCTTGCAATAAACTATAAGAAAATTCAGTGAATGACATTCCCTTATCTATTTTATTTATTCTATCTTTTACAGAAGATTTATGTATCATTTGGTTTACAGAAAAATGTTTTCCAATGTTTCTTAAAAAATCTAAAATATTAATTTTGTTAAACCATTCGTTGTTATTTAATATAATTGTATTTTTTATAGAAAAATTTCGTTTTAATATTGATAATATTTGTAATTCTAATTTTTTTTGATATTTTAATATTACATTTTTAGAAATCAATTTTCTTTCACTATTTTTAAAACTCGGATCACCTATTAAACTTGTACTACCTCCTATTAAAAAAATTATTTTATTTTTATATTTTTGAATTTTTTTTAAAAATAATATAGGTAAAATATGTCCTATATGTAAACTATCTGAAGTAGGGTCAAATCCACAATATAATGTAATTTTATTATATTTTTTTATTTCTTGTAAAAAATTATGTTCATTAGTTATTTTATCAATTACTCTATATTTTTTAAATTTTTTTATTATTTCTTTATTAATCATAAATTATTCCTAAAATAATTATTTTTGATATTTTAAAAGTAAAATATATAACAAACAAAATTATATTTTAACATAAAGATTTAAATACTTTCTACATTATCTATATCAAATATTAAATTTATATTATTAACATATAAAAAAAGTTTAAAATTATTAATTAATTTATCAAAAATTTTTCTTAAAAAATTTTTTGAAGAATAAGATATTAATATTTTATAATAAAATATTTTTCTATATTTATTAAAATAAATATAATTAGTATTAATAAAAAAAAAATTTTTTATATTTAAAAAAGTTGAATTTTTTAAGAAAAAAATTATTTTATTTAATAAAATAAATAATTTATCTTTATTTTTACTCTCTAATTTTAAAATTGCATGAATACTAAAAGGAGGCAAATTACATTTTTTTCTATTTTTTAACAAATATTTAGAAAAATTAAAATATCCAGAAAAAAAAAATTTTTTAAACAAATTATCTTTATATAATTTAGTTTGTACAAATACACTAAAAGAAAAATTTAGTTTATCAAAAAAAAACTTTATTATATTAAAATATGCTTGACTAAATTTTTCTATAGATCTAAAATTTGGAAAATAAAAAAATACATCTATATAAGGAAAAACTAATAATTTTACATTTTTTAATTCATATTTATAAATATCTTTATTGCTAACTACAAAAATACATTTTGAATTAATGTTAATATTTCTATTAACAATTTTATTTTTTAAAAAAACTACAGATATATTATAAAAAATTTCCTTTATATTTTTTATTAAAAATTTTATATTACATTTTTTATAATTAAATTTTTTATTTCCACATTTTTCACAAAAAAATATTTTTTTTTTTTCAGTAAAACAAAATCTGCAAAAAATTTTATTTTCACATGTATTAAATTCACAAATCTGATTACAAAAATTACATTTTAATACACATTTACACACAGAACAACTTAAAAAAAAAAACATATTATAAATACCATCAAATATAATACATATATTTTTTCCTTTTTTTAATGTTTTTTTCATTTTATTTAATAAATAAATTGAAAACACACCCATAAACCTTTGAGAACTAATATCTACAAAAATTTTTTCTATTTTTTTATATAATTTTTCTGTTTTATTAAATATTTTTATTTTTTCTATTTTTTTATTATTAACATTATATAAAGTATTCAATTCTGGAGTAAAAGATTCTAAAATAACAGGAACATTTTCATAATATGCTCTTAATAATAAAACATTTTTAACATTAAAAATCCATTTGTCTATAATTCTATATTCGCAATTGTGTTCTTCATCAATAACTATCATTCCTAAATTTATAATTGGTAAAAAAATTCCTATTTTAGTAGATATTATTATTAAAGGACTCTGTTTATTAAAAATTTTCCAACAAAAAAATTTTTCATTTTCTGTTAATTTAGAATGATATATTAATACAGGTAAAAAAAAATTTTTTCTAAATTCATTATTAAATTTATTTAACAAAATAATATTAGGAACTATAAACAAAATTTTTAATTTTTTTTTTAATATTTCTGAAAATAACGTTGCATAAAATTTTAATTTTTCAAAAAATAACATATTTGTAATTAGCCATACCTTAAAAACATTTAAATTATTTATTATTTTTAATAATTTGTTTTTAGAAAAAATATTTTTTTTAAAAAAAATATTATTTTGCAATTTAAATTTTTTATAAAAAACTTTTTTACAAAAAACATATTTTTTCACGCATATATTTTTTTTTTTTAATTCATTTAAAACATAATTAGATAATTTATATTCTTTACATTTTTTTAAACTAAGATCATTTTTTCTCAATAATTTTAAAGCAAAAATCTGTTTTTTACATCTTTTTAAAAAATTTTCTTTTAAAAATTTTCCATAATCGGTAATAGACCATGTATATGTTAAATTTTTTTTTATAATTTTTTTAGTTTTAAAAAAATTAGGGATGCTAAAAAAAACTATAAAATTCATAGAACATTTATAATATTTAGAACATAATAACATAGTTTTCCATACACTTTTATTAAAAATAGAAACTTTGTCAACTAGAAAAGATATTTGTTTCAATTTTATATTAATATCCTTATTTTTATATAATTTATAAGATAATATCACACCTAAAGTTTTTTTATTATTAAAATTTACTAACACTCTACCACCAATAATAGGTGTTTTATAAAAATTATAAAAATAAAAAAATGTTTTTCTGATTGGTATAGGCAGAGATATTTCTACGATAAAAGTCATATTATTAAAAAAATCTTGTTAAAATATTTATATACATAATATATAATAAAAAAAATTATATAAAAATATTTAATTATTAAAAAACTATATATATATTGAAAAAATACTATTTGTATATTATAATTTTTAAAACTTTTATTATACGTCCGTAACTCAGAAGGTTAGAGTGCCATTATGACATGATGGATGTCAGTGGTTCGAATCCACTCGGACGTAAAATTATAAATAATAGTTATATTATTATGAAAAAAAAATTTTTAATATCAAGTATTATAAAATATTTAAATAAAACACAAAAAATATTAATTGCATATAGCGGCGGGTTGGATTCTACAGTTTTACTTCATCAATTTATTAAATTAAAAAAAAAAATATTAAATAAAATAAAAATACGAGCAATACACATAAATCATAACATTAGCAAATTTTCACAATTATGGGAAAATCATTGTTATAAAGAATGTAAAAAAAATAATATAACATTTATTTCAGAAAAAATAAATAAAAAATTTAAAAAAAATTTAGAAAATTCATTAAGAGAATATAGATATAAAATAATAAAAAAAAAATTATTAAAAAATGAAATAATCGTAACAGGACATCATTTAGATGATCAATGTGAAACTTTATTATTATCTTTAAAAAGAGGTAGTGGGCCAAACGGTTTATCTTGTATGAAAAAATTAACAAAATTTGGTAATGATAAACAACTTTTAATTCGTCCATTTATAAATATAAAAAAAAAAAAATAGAAAAATGGGCAAAAAATAATAATATAAAATGGATAAATGACGAAAGTAATCTTGATACTAGTATTGATAGAAATTTTATTAGATTAAAGGTTTCACCAATATTAATAAAAAGATGGCCATTTATTCAAAAAAATTTATATAGAACTACAAAAATATGTCAAGAAAATGAAAGTATAATAAGATTTTTTATATATCCTATATTAAAAAAATGTAAAATAACAAATACAAAAATAAAAATAAATAAAATAAAAATATTTCCAAAAAAAATTGGAATTTTAATAATTAGATATTGGCTAAAAAAATTAACAAAAAAATTTTTGTCTTACAAAATAATACATCAAATATATAAAGATTTTATTTTATGTAATAAAAATAAATTTTCTTCAATAAAATTAAAAAATTATAAAATACAAAAATGTCAAAATATTATATACTATATAAAAATTGTAACAAATATAAAAAATTTAATAATATTTTGTCATTATCCATTTAAAAAAATAAAACTTCCAAATAAATTAGGATATATAAAAAAAAGTAAAGAAGGAATCATAAACATTCCAGCTCCAGACAAAAAAGATTTAATAAACATTAGATTTCAATTTCAAGGTAATATAAAAATATATAAAAATAAAAAATCTTGTAAAATAAAAAAAATATGGAAAAAATTTAAAATACCTAATATATATAGAAATGATATACCATTATTATTTTATAATGAAACTTTTATATCTGCAATAGGTCTGTTTGTAGTATTAAATAAAAAAACTATTAATAAAAAAAATTTTTGGAAAATTTCATGGAAAAATTATATATAAAAAGTACTATTTTTTTAATAATTTTTCAAAATCTTTAATTAAAATTTTTTTATATAATATCTTTACATTAGAAATTTTATGATTTAATAATGGAAATTTTATATTTTCAAAAGTTAAAGACATATTTAAAAAATCTTCTACTTTATTAGACAAATCTGGTATTATTGGTTTAATATATGTCATAATTACTATAAAAAAATTTATCCCCATTGAACAAACGTTTTGTACATAACTTAAATTATTATTATTTACAAAATTCCACGGAGCTTTTTTGCTTATATAAAGATTAGCAAAATCAGAAATTTTTAAAATTTCTATAATTATATTTTTATATTCAACATTTTCAAAAAAGTAATTTATTTTATTGAACTTATTAAGAAAATTATTATATTCTTTAATATAAGAATCATTCATTTTTTTTGAAAGCATTCCATCAAAATATTTATTTATTAATTTGGCATTTCTAGAAGCTAAATTTACAATTTTATTTACTAAACCTGAATTTACATTATTAATAAAATCATTAGCACTAATATTAATATCATCTATACTATTAGAAATTTTAGACGCATAATAATATCTTAAACTATCAGAATCAAAATGTTTTAACCATTTTTTTGCACTAATAATATAGTTGTTAGATTTAGAAAACTTTTTATCATTTAATTTTACATGACCATGAACATATATCTTAGTAGGTTTTCTAAAATTTATTGCACTTAATATAGAAGGCCAAAATATACTATGAAAATAAATTATATCTTTTCCTATAAAATTATATAATTTTGTATTACTATTTTTATCCCAAAATTCAGAAAAATTTATTTCACTTTTTTCTAAAGATAATTTTTTAAAAGTGCTAATATATCCAATTGAAGCGTCAAACCAAACATAAAAATATTTTTTTTTAAAACCAGGTATTTTAAAACCAAAATAAGGATAATCTCTAGATATGTTCCAATCTTTTAATCCAATATTAAACCATTCTAAAACTTTTTTATAGACATTATTGCTAAAAACATCTGAAAAAATCCATTTTTTTAGAATTTTTTTAAAATATGATATATTAAAAAATAAATGTTCAGTTTCTTTTAAAATAGGCGTCTTTTTTGAAAAAATAGACATTGGATTAATTAAATCATTTACCGAATAAAAAGCTCCACAAGAAGAACAATTATCACCATATTCTTTATTGCTATTACAAACAGGACAAGAGCCAAATACATATCTATCCGGTAAAAATATTTTTTTATAATTGTCATAAAATTGTTTAATTATTTTTTTTTTAATTAATTTATTTTTTTTTAAAATATAGAATATTTTTTTTACTAAGTATAAATTTTCCTTAGAATGTGTGGAATAATATTTATCATATGATATATTAAAGTTAATAAAATCTTGTTTGTGTTCTTTTAAAATATTTTTTATTAAAAATTTTTCTGAAACATTATTTTTTCTAGCTTTTAATGTTATTGCAGTTCCATGAGCGTCATCAGCACATATAAACCAAATTTTATTATTTTTCATTCTATTATATCTTACTAATATATCTGCTTGAATATGTTCTAATAAATGACCTATATGAATAGGCCCGTTAGAATAAGGAAATGCACAAGTAACTAAAATTTTATCTTTCATATTATCTTAACCACATTAAAAAAATATTTTAAAAAATATTTTAAACAATATAAAATAATTTTTTAAAAAAATTAATATTTGTATTTAACTTATTATAAACATGAATAAAACATATTTTTTTCAATTTTATATAAATTATTTCCAATTAGTATGAAAACTACCTTTTACATCTATTCTTTCATATTCATGTGATCCAAAAAAATCACGTTGTGCTTGTATCAAATTAGAAGGCAAATTTTTAGATCTATAACTATCATAATAAGAAATTGCAGAAGAAAAAGCAGGAATAGATATACCATATAAAACAGATGAAGATACAATCTTTCTTAAAGAAAATTGATAATTACAAATTATTTTAGAAAAGTATTTGTCTAATAATAAATTTTTTAAATTAATATTCTTTTTATAGGCATTTATTATTTTATTTAAAAATTTTGCTCTAATAATACAACCTGATCTAAAAATTTTAGCAATGTTAACATAATTTAAATTCCATTTTTTTTTTTTAGAAATTTTATACAATTGTGAAAATCCTTGAGAATAAGAAATTATTTTACTAAAATATAAAGATCTTCTAAGATCCTCTATAAATGCATCTTTGTCTTTACACAAAAATTGTTTTTTTGGACCTATTAAAATTTTGGAAGCACAATTCCTTTCGTGTTTTAAAGAAGATATATATCTGTATATTACAGATTCAATTATTAAAGACAATGGTGATTCTATCTCTAAAGAACTTTTGCAAACCCATTTTCCAGTTCCTTTGTTTTTTGCTGCATCAGATATTAAATCTATTAAATATTTTTTATCTGTGTCTTTTTTTAAAAAAATTAAACTGGTTATTTCTATTAAATAACTATTTAATTCTCCTTTATTCCATGTACTAAAAATATTCGATATTTCCTTATTATTCAACTTTAATAAATTTTTTAATATACAATAAGATTCTGCTATTATCTGCATATCTCCATATTCTATACCATTATGTACCATTTTTAAATAATGACCAGAACCATCAGGTCCTATATAATCAACACAAGGTGTCTTATTATATTTTGCAGATATGTCAAAAAAAATATGTTTTATATTATCATAAACACTCTTTTTACAACCAGGCATAATAGAAGGACCTAAAAGCGCTCCCATTTCCCCTCCAGAAATTCCAGCTCCAACAAATTTTATATTTAATTTATTTAAATATATTTCTCGTTTTATAGTATCTTTGTAAAAAGAATTTCCTAAATCTATTATTATATCGTATTTATTTAAATATAATAAAATAGATTTAATTACTTTATCTACAACAATACCAGACTGAACTAATAAAAATATTTTTCTGGGTCTTTTCATAGAAAAAATAAAGTCTTTAATTTTTTTAAAACAAAAAATATTTTTTTTAGGATGTTCTAAAACAATTTTTTTAGACTTTTTATAAGATCTATTAAAGATAGAAACAAAATATCCATTTCTTTCCAAATTTAAACACAAATTTCTTCCCATTACGGACATACCAATTATTCCAACTTGCTCTTTTTCCATATTATTTCACCAATATAAAAATAGATAAAATAAAACAAATTTATTAATTATTTTTTTCTTTTAAATAAATTATGTATTATTTTATACATATTTAATTTTTTTGCATGTATCAAAACTAATAAATGATATAATAAATCTGAAACTTCATTAACAAATTTATTAGTATTTTTTTCTAAAGAAGATAAAATTGTTTCTACAGATTCTTCTCCTACTTTTTGAGCTATTCTTTTAATTCCAGAACTATATAATTTATGTGTATAAGAATCTTTAAAAAATTTTTTTCTATTTTCTATTATATCTTCTAATATATATAAAAAATCAAAATAAGTTTTTTTATACTTAAAACAACTTTTATTTTTAAGATGACAAGTATTACCAATAGGTTTTACTAAAATTAATACAGTATCAAAATCACAATCTAACACAATATCTATTACTTTTAAAAAATTTCCAGATGTTTCCCCTTTAGTCCATAATCTATCTTTTACTCTAGAATAAAAAGTTACAACTTTTTTATCAATAGTAATTTTTAATGCTGTTTTATTCATATAACCTAACATTAAAATTCTTCCAGAATAATTATTCTGTATTATAACTGGAACCATATAATTTACTTTTTCCCAGTTAATTAAACTAGAAATTTTTTCTATAGTCATAATCTTACTTCTATACCTTTTTTAAACAAAAAATTTTTTAATTTTTTAATATGAATTTTTTTATTATGAAAAACTGATGCTGCTAATGCTCCATCTACATTAGCATTTTTAAACACATCATAAAAGTGTTTATAAGATCCAGCCCCACTAGAAGCAATCAAAGGAACTCTGCATATTTTTCTTATTTTTTTTAATTGTTTTATATCATAACCTAAATTTAAACCATCAAAATTAATTACATTTAAAACTATTTCTCCAGCTCCAAGTTCTTGTACTTTTTTCACCCAATCATATGTATATAAATTTGTATTAACAATTTTTTTAGAATCTCCTGTATATTTAAAAACAAAATACTTATTTAACTTTTTGTTAAAAAATGAATCTATTCCTACAACCACACATTGTTTTCCAAATTTATTAGCAAGTAAACTTATTAAATTTGGATTATCAATTGCTGGTGAATTAATAGAAATTTTATCTGCTCCATTAGAAAGTATTTTATTAGCGTCTTCTACACTTCTTATACCTCCAGCAACACAAAAAGGTATATTTAAAATTCTAGATATCTTATACACTAAATTTTTGTTAGCTAATTTATTTTCTGTATAAGCTAAAATATCATAAAAAACCAATTCATCAGCTCCTTCTAACATGTATCTATTTACTATAGATAATATATTTTCAGATATTATTTTATGATTTTTAAATTTTATTCCTTTAACAATTTTATTATTTTTTATATCTAAACAAGGAATGATCCTTTTTGCCAACATGAAATAGCCTCCGAAACTTTAAATCTATTTTCTAAAAAAGCTCTTCCAATTATAATATCAGATACATTTGTATGTTTAATTTTTTTTATATCTTTCAAAGATTTTACACCACCAGAAGCTTGCACAAATAAATTTTTAAACTTTTTAGTTATACTTTTGTATAGTGAAAAATTTGGACCATTTAGTGTTCCATCTCTATTAATATCAGTACATAATAAATGTTTTAAACCACATTTTTCATATTCAGAAATTATGTCAATCATATTTTTATTTGATGATTTAGTCCATCCATTTATTTTAATTATGTTCAAATTTTTTTTTTCGCACACTACATCTATAGCCAAAACAAGTTTATCACCATATTTTTTAAACCATTTTTTTGTTTCTGAAACATTTTCAATAGCGGAAGATCCTATAACAATTCTTTTAGCTCCATATAATAATAAATTTTCTATATCTTTAATATTTCTTATTCCCCCACCTACTTGTATAGACAAATTCACATTTTTTAAAATCTTTTCTATAAAATTATTTTGTCTATTTTTTGGATTTTTACTTCCATCTAAATCCACCAAATGAAGTATTTTCGCTCCTTCTAATCTATATTTTTCTATTAAAAAAAATAGATCGTCTTCATAAAATTTTATTTTTTTATAATTACCTTTATATAATCTAACTACACTATTATTCAATATATCTAAAGCAGGAATTATCATTTTTACACCAATAAAAAGTTTTTTAATAGTAATGAACCAGATTTTCCAGATTTTTCTGGATGAAATTGAACTCCGAAAAAATTTTTGTATTTTATAGATGAAGAAAAATATTCTCCATAAAAAGTACTAGAAATAGTATTTTTATTAATTGGAACTATATAACTATGTACAAAATAAAATCTTTCTCCTTGAAAAATGTTTTTAAATAAAATATTGTTATTATGTACTACATTATTCCATCCCACATGTGGAACAGATAATTTTTTATCTTTTATTAATATACATGAATTGTTTATAATATTTAAAGTATTTATCACTTCGCCTAATTTACTTTCTTCACTATCTTTACAAAATAATTGCATTCCTAAACAAATACCAAGAATTGGATTTTTATAATTTATTATTTCTTCAAAAATATTTTTATTTTTCATAAATTTAATTACATGTGATGCATTCCCAACACCAGGCAAAAATAATTTTTTAGAATTTCTAATTTTTTTATAATTTTTTGAAACTGATACTTCATATCCTAATCTATTAATAGCAATCTTTAAAGAAGATATATTAGACGCTCCAGTATTTACTATTACAATATCTTTTATCATAATAACATTCCTTTAGAACTTTGCACATAATTAGAATTTATAGATATTGCATTTTTTAGTGCTACACCAAAAGATTTAAATATGCTTTCACATATATGATGATCATTTTCTCCAAAAGCTTTTATATGTATTGTACTTTTCATAGTATAACTTAAAGAATAAAAAAAATGTTTTACCATATTCGAATTAAAATCTCCTAATATTGTATTTTTTAAATTAGATTTAAAACAAATATATGGTCTTCCTGAAATATCTAAAACACATTCAGAAACACTCTCATCCATTGGTATTATACCAAATCCAAATCTATTTATACCATTCATTTTCTTTATAGCATTAAAAAAAACTTTTCCTAAAGTAATTGCAACATCTTCTACAGTATGATGATCATCTATATGTATATCTCCTATAGCTTTTACACACAAATAAATTCTAGCATGAAAAGCTAATTGATTTAACATATGATTAAAAAAATTTATTTTAGTATCAATTTTACTAATATTAAATTTATTCAAATTAACAAATATCTTTATATCAGTCTCTTTTGTTTTTCTATGTACAGTTATATCATCATTATAATTAATTATTTTATTCTGAATATTTTTCCAACCAAATTCCTCTGTATATAAAATTCCTTTTATACCAATATTTTTTGCAAATTCTATATCTGTTTTTCTATCTCCTATAACAAAACTATTATTTACATCCATATGATTATTTTTAAAAAATTTTTTTAAAATTCCAATTTTAGGTTTTCTGCAAACACAATTATCTGTATCATAATGCGGGCAAATAAAAATTTTATAAAATTCAATACCTTGAGAAAAAAAAATATTAATAATAAAATTTTGAACAAAATAAAAATTCTTTTTTGTAAAATTTTTTGTTCCTAATCCATCTTGATTAGTAACCATAACAAAATTATAATCATTTTTTTTCAAATTTAACAAAGATATAAAAACATTTTTTTTAAACTTTAATTTTTTTATAGAATCTACTTTAAAATCTTCAGTAGGTTCATCAATTATAGTTCCATCTCTATCTATAAACAAAAATTTTTTTTTCATAAAATAAAAAACGTTCTCTATTATTTATATTTAAATTTATAAGAAAGTCTTTTTAACTCATAAACTAACTTTTTACATTCTATTTTTGTACCTATAGAAATTCTAACACAATTTTTTAATCCCAAATTATTATTTTGATTTCTTAAAACTATTCCTTTAGACAACATTTTTTTTATAACAAATTTTGATGAAAAACATTCTATTAATATATAATTAGCAAAACTTTCAAAAACTTTTTTTATAAATTTTATTTTTTGAAGTTTTTTATATAACCAAATTTTATTTTTTAAAACTTCTGAAACTGTTTTTTTCATAAAATTTATAAAATTAGAATTTAAAAAATTTTCAATGAAATTAGATGTTAACGTAGATATTGGATAAGGAGATATAAATTTTTTTAAAATTTTTATTATTTCTATGTGTGCTATAGAGAATCCACATCTTATTCCAGCCAAACCGAATGCTTTTGACATAGTTCTTAAAACTATCAAATTAGGATATTGTTCAATTAAATTTACTATGCTTTCAGAATAACAAAATTCTATATATGCTTCATCTACTATTACTAAAACCTTTCCAAAAGAAATATTTAATATATTTATTAAAATTTTTTTTGGCATAATATCTCCAGTTGGATTATTTGGTCTGCATATATATATTAATTTTAAACATTTTATATTTTTCTTTATTGCATCATAATCAAAATTATTATAGTTTTTTGTAAAAACTTTAATAGTTTTTATTTCAAAAATTTCTGCATTTACTCTGTACATGTCATAAGTAGGAGGAAAATACATTATTTTATCTACATTAGGTTTGCAAAAAATTTTAATAAATAATTCAATTGATTCATCTATACCTCTACTAACAAAAATATTTTCAAAATTAATTTTTGAATATTCTGCATATTTTAAAATTATATTTTTTGGTTGAGATTCTGGATATCTATTTAAATTTCTATTTATTATAGAAAATTTATTATTTATTGGTGATTCATTTGCATTTAACCAAATGTTACCTTGTACACACATGCTTCTTGCAGATTTATATGCACTAAAATTTTTAATATCAAATTTAACTAATTTTTTAAATTTCAAAATTATCTTTTTCCTTTAAATATTTTTTTCTAATACTAACAGATCTTCTATGACCTTCTAATCCTTCTGAATTAGATAATGTATCAATTGTATTAGACAATTTTAATAATCCTTTGTATGTTAGTTCTTGGATTGTAATATTTTTTACAAAATCTTTCAATCCAATTCCAGAAACAGAAGAAGAAAATCCATATGTAGGCAAAACATGATTTGTTCCTGAAGCATAATCACCTGCAACTTCAGGGGACCATTCACCTAAAAAAATTGATCCAGCATTTTTCACATATTTTAATAAATCTTTATAATTTTTCGTGCAAATAGACAGATGTTCTGGAGAATAAATATTAGATATTTTTACACAGTTTATTAAACTATCTTCTAAAATAAATTTGGTGTGTAATAAAGCTTTTTTAACAATATTTTTTCTAGGCAAATCATTTAATTGAACTTTAATTTCTTTACAAACTTTTTTAATTATATTTTTAGAATTGGTTAAAAAAATTACATGAGAATCTTCACCATGTTCTAATTGAGCAATTATATCAGATGATACAAATTCAATATTGACATGTTCATCTGCAATAATTAATAGTTCAGAAGGTCCAGCTTGCATATCAATACTAGTCCCAATATTCATTTTACTAATTTGATTTTTTGCTTCAGTAACATAATAATTTCCAGGACCAAAAATTTTATCAACTTTCGGTATAGTATTTGTCCCGAAAGCCATAGCTCCTATAGCCTGAGCACCACCTACTTGAAAAATACTTTTTATATTACAAATTTTTGCAGTATATAACAACTCATTACTAATTTTAGGAGAAGAACAAACAATTATGTTATCACAACCAACAATATTTGCGGGAATACATAACATTAACATTGTAGATACTAAATTAGAATTTATTCCTTTAGGAATATAAATACCAACATTACAAATTGGTCTTTCTATATATCTACAATATACACCATCATCTATTACTGCTTCAAAATCATTATTTTTTTTTTGAAAAAAATGAAACTTTTCTATATTTTTTTTAGCATGCAATATAGCATTTTTAAATTTTTCATCTACTGAAATATCCTTTATATTAATATCAAAACAATTTATTTTTATTTGTTTTTCTTTTATATTATCAAACAAATTATTATATTTATATATTGCGTTATCCCCGAATTTTTTTATATCTAATAAAATATTTTTTACTTTTTTTATAAATTTTTTTTTAGTAAAAAATATTGGTCTAATTAATAACTTCTTTTTTTTTAAATTAGTTAAATTTTTCCAAGTATATATAATTTTATTAAAATTCATTTTTAAAATTACTCCAACATTTTTTCAATAGGTAATATTAAAATAGATTTTGCTCCTAACTCTTTTAATTTTTCCATAGTATCCCAAAATATTGATTCCCTGCTAACAATATGAACAGCTACCATTTCATCTTTTTCTAAAAATTTTAACTTGTATATAGTTGGTTTTGTACATCCTGAAAACAAATTAATTATACTATTAACTTTAGAAGAAGAGATATGCATAACAATATATTTAGATTCTCTGGCTTTGATTACACCATTAATTCTAGATATAAATGTATTTATAATATTTTTCTTAAATAAATTTAAATTACTATCATTTGATATGATACAAGCGCTAGAATTATGTATAATCTTAACTTCCTTCAAACCATTAGATACCAATGCCTCTCCTGTAGAAACCAAATCAAAAATAGCATCTGCTAATCCAGCTCTAATTGCTACTTCAACAGAACCGTTTAACTTACACAATTTAAAAGATATATTTTTTTTGTTAAAATATTTTTTTAATATATATGGATAAGATGTAGCTATTCTTAATCCATTTAAACAATTTATTCCATAATATTTTTTTTCAGTTGGCAAACCTATAGAAAGTCTACATATTCCAAAATCTAAATGTTTTAATATTTTAAAAGAAATTTTTTCTAATTTAAATTTTCTTTTTAAAACCTCTTCTTCTAAAACATTTCTTCCTACAATTCCTAAATCTACTATACCATCTATAACCAATCCTGGTATATCATCATCTCTAACACACATAACATCAATAGGCATATTTTCAGAAAAAGAAATTAATTTATTTTTTTGAAAATTTACTTTTATATCACAATTATGTAATAATTTTCTTGAATCTTTACTCAATCTACCAGATTTTTGTATTGCTATTTTTAATTTTTTATCATACATTTTTAAATTCTCTATTTTAAATTTAATATTAAAACATTCATATTTTGAATATGTTAAGTTATGAAAAAATATTTTAAAAATATTTATTATATAAAAATCTATATATAAAAAAATTTTAATACAATTAAAATAATTAATTTAAAATTAAACTATATTTTTTTTGAAATGTCTATTATTACAAAAATTGAATTACTTTTACCTAAAAATCTAGGAGATTCATGAAAAGCAACAATATCAGGATGATTAGATAACCATAAAGGTATTTTTCTTTTTAAAATTTCTTTTCCATGACCATGTATTATTCTTATATAAGAAAAATTTTTTTTATAACATATAGAAAATAAATTTGCTATTTCTTTTTTTGTTTCTATAGAGTTCATACCATGAACATCTAAAAAAATTTCTGGAAAAAATTTTCCATATCTCAGTTTTTTTAATTTATTAATAAAACAATTAGATCTAAAATACCTAATAGGCTCATAAGATAAATTTCTACTAATTTTTTTTTCAGAAAAAAAATATCTATGAAAATCTATTTCAAAATATTTTTTTTTATATTTTTTTTTAATACTACAAACATTTTTTTTATAATAAAAAACATTATCTTGAACCATAATATCTATATTTTTAAAAGATTTTTTAAAAAGATATAAATCATTATAAGAAATAAAACTTTTTTGTTTCATAACATTCCTATTAAAAATTTCTAATAAAATAAATTTTATAATAAAATTATTATAAAATTTATTTTATAAAAAACATACATTTTTATAAAAATAAAAAATTACTAACATACAAATTGTGTATATAATATTAAAAATATAAAACTAAACTATTAAAATTGAGATATTATAATGTCTGGAAATACAATAGGAAAAATTTTTTGTGTAACAACTTATGGAGAATCACATGGACATTCTTTAGGATGCATAATAGATGGAATGCCACCTGGAATAAAAATTTCAAAAAAATATATACAAAAAGAACTAAACAAAAGAAAACCTGGAAATTCCAAATATACTACTCAAAGAAAAGAAAAAGATAAAATAAAAATACTTTCAGGAATTTTACATGGTAAAACTACTGGGACAAGTATAGGATTGATAATAAAAAACCAAGACAGTAGAGAAAAAGATTATGAATCTATAAAAAATTTATATAGACCAGGACATGCGGATTATACATATCAAAAAAAATATGGAATAAGAGATCATAGAGGCGGAGGTAGATCTTCTGCAAGAGAAACGTGTATGAGAGTAGCAGCGGGAGCATTCGCAAAAACATATTTATTTAAAAAATATAATATAAAAATTAGAGGATATTTAAAACAAATCGGGCCAATAATTTGCAAAATGAAAAATTGGGAAATAGTAAAAAAAAATCCTTTTTTTTGTGGAGATGAAAATAAAATAAAAAAAATAGAAAATTTTATCAAAAAAATAAAAAAAGAAGGAAATTCAATAGGCGCTAAAATTAAAATAATTGCTAAAAATGTTCCAGCTGGATTAGGAGAACCTGTCTTTGACAAATTAGATGCAGAAATCGCATATGCTCTTATGGGTATAAATGCAGTAAAATCCGTTGAAATAGGAGATGGAGTAAATGTATCTAATCAAAAAGGAACAGAACACAGAGATGAAATGGACAAAAATGGTTTTATGTCAAACCATGCAGGAGGAATTTTAGGAGGGATAAGTAATGGAGAAAAAATAATTATAACTATATCATTAAAACCAACTTCCAGTATAAAAATACCAGGAAAAACTATAAATAAAGAAAATGAAAATAAAAAAATAATAGTAAGAGGAAGACATGATCCATGTGTTGGAATAAGAGCTGTTCCTATAGCAGAAGCTATGATAGCAATCGTTTTAATGGATCATGTTTTAAGAAACAACGCACAATGTAAAAAATAAAATTTTTATAAAAATATTTTTATAAATATAATAAAAATAATCTTTTAATAACATATAATAAAAATTTTATCTAAACAATTTTTAATATTAAAAATATTAAAAAATTAATATTTTTTATATAATATAAAATTTTATATTTTTATAAAAAATATGTTTTATTTTAAGAGAGAATTTATATGTTTAAAGGAAGTATTGTGGCTTTAATCACTCCTATGAAAGTAAATGGAGATATTTGTTATAAAAGTTTAAAAAAATTAGTTAGATATCATATAAAAAATAATACTGATGCTATAGTGTCCGTAGGAACAACTGGAGAATCCGCCACTCTAACACAAAAAGAACATTATAATGTAATAATAAAAACAGTGAAATATGCAAAAAAAAAAATACCAATAATAGCTGGAACAGGATCTAATTCTACTAATGAATCTATAGAATTAACAAAAAAATTAGAAACATCAGGAATTTCAGCATGCTTAAATGTTGTTCCATATTATAATAAACCAACACAAGAAGGAATGTTTAAACATTTTGAAAAAATATCTAAAAACACCAAACTTCCACAAATATTATACAACATACCTCAAAGAACAGGTTCAGATTTATTGCCTGAAACTACAATAAAACTATCTAAAATAGACAATATAATAGGTATAAAAGAAGCTAGTGGAAATTTGTCTAGAGTAAATAACATAAAATCTTTTGTAAAAAAAAATTTTCTATTAATTAGCGGTGATGATACTACTGCATTAGATTTTATTCAACTAGGTGGAAATGCTTTAATATCTGTTACAGCAAATATAATGCCAAACAAAATATTCAAAATGTGCAAATTTGCAATTAACAAAAACTTTAAAAAAGCAAGAAAAATTAATGATAAAATACATGAACTAAATAAATTATTATTTATAGAAACAAATCCAATACCAATAAAATGGGCGGCAAAAAAAATTGGTTTAATAGATAATAATATAGTAAGATTGCCTTTAACAACATTATCAAAAAAAAATAAAAAAATATTAAAAAAAGTATTAAAAAAATATTATAAAAAATAAAATATTAAAAAATTATTTTTAAACAAAAAAATTAAATACACAGAGTGTCTATTGATACTCCGTGTATTATAAAAAGTGATTCATAAATTTAAAAAAACAAAAAAAATAAAAAAATTATAATAATAATCCTTCAATGATTTTTTGATAAATAGCACTTAATTTATTTAAATCGTTAATATTTACAAATTCATTAGGTTTATGAATTGTATTATTTAACAATCCTAATTCTACTATCTCAGATTTCATAGTAGAAATAAATCTGCCATCAGAAGTTCCTCCAGAAATAGAAACTTTAGGTTTTTTTTTATTTAATAAGAAAATAGTTTTATTAACTATGTCTAACAATTTTCCTCTTTTTGTAATAAATGGTTTACCTGATAGTTTCCATTTCATAAAAAATTTTATATTATGATAATTTAGTAAATTTCTAACACAAAATTTTATTTGTTTAACACTAACTTTATGACTAAATCTGAAATTAATTCTTAAAAATAAATTTTCTGAAATTACATTTTCTGGCACATCTTCTGAAAATATTTTTGACACCTGAACACTAGTTTTTTCATCTTTATCCACATAATTATCCCCCCAATCAAATTTTGTTAAATCATGTATAAAAAAACATGCTTTATGAATTAAGTTTTCAGAACTATTAGGATATGCAATGTGACCTCCTTTTCCTAAAAAATATAATTTTAAGTGTAAAGATCCTCTTCTTCCATTTTTTATCGTATCTCCTAAAAAAATTTCACTAGTTGGTTCTCCAACTATACAATAATCTATTTTTTCTTTTTTTTTAATAAGATATTTTACAACTTTTTTAATACCATTTTTAGCGCTGCCTTCTTCATCAGACGTCAAAAGAATAGTTATTCTTCCTTTCATTTTATGAACAAACTTATTTAAAAAATTTTTAACGGATATTATAAAAGAAGATATAGATCCTTTCATATCTGCAGCTCCTCTTCCAAATAAATTATTATCATGTATAGTAGGAACAAATGGATTATATTTCCAATTTAATAAATTACCCGGAGGAACAACATCAGTATGACCTAAAAAGTTTAATGTTTTACCATGTTTATTTCCTATTTTAGCAAACATATTATTAGTGTCTTCAATTTTAAAATTTTCTATTGCAAAACCAAGTTTGTATAATTCCTTAGATATAATTTTTTGACATCCCATATCATTAGGACTAATAGAAGCTTTTGATATTAATTTTTTTAATAATTTTAAAATAGAACTATTCATAATAAATTCCTAATTATGAAAAAAATATAAAAAATCTATTTTATAAAAAAGTTTTTTATTTTTTTAACTATTTTATTTACTGTAAAACCCAAATTATGTAACAAAATATTTTCTGGAGCAGAATGAGAATATTTATTAATACCAATAGATAAATTATTGTTACCTATGTATTTGTACCAAAAATCAGATATTCCTGCTTCTATAGAAACTCTACTTTTTATATTCTTTGGTAATACAAAATTTTTATATGTTATATCTTGAGAATCGAATACATTAGTAGATGGCATAGAAACCAATCTGATTCTATATTTTTTGTCTTTATTTAAAATTTTACATACTTTATAAGATATATTTAATTCAGACCCACACGAAATTATCAAAAAATTAGGATTTTTCGAAAAATCTTTTATTACATATCCACCTTTAAATATATTATCTATTTTATTTTTATTTTTTGATTTAACATAATTTAAATTTTGTCTTGATAAAATTAATGCAGAAGGACCATTTTTTCTATCTATAGAATGTTTCCATGCAGCAATAGTTTCTAATTCATCACAAGGTCTCCAAACATTTAAATTTGGAACAATTCTTAAACTAGATAATTGTTCTATAGGTTGATGTGTTGGTCCATCTTCACCTAACCATACTGAATCATGAGTATATACAAAAATATGTTGTATTCTCATTAAAGATGCCATTCTAACAGCATTTTTAGCATATTCCATAAACATTAGAAATGTAGAAGTATATGGTATAAAACCTCCATGATTAGAAATACCATTTGCAATAGCAGTCATTCCAAATTCTCTAACACCATAATCTATATAATTTCCATATTTACATTTACTAATTGATTTTGCTGTAGACCATTTTGTTAAATTACTTGCTGATAAATCTGCAGAACCTCCTAACAATTCTGGTAAAAATTTTCCTAAAATTTCAATGGTATTTTTAGAAGATTGTCTAGTAGATATATTAGAAACATTGTTAGATACTTTTTTAAAATAATTATAAATTTTTTTTTCAAAATTTTCTGGAAGAATATGTTTCATTCTCCTGATATATTCTTTATATAATATAGGATATTTCTTTTTATATTCTAACAATTTTATTTTCCAAGAATTTTCTAAAATATTTCCATTTTTTATAAAATTCCATTTTTTATATATTTTTTTCGGAATAAAAAATGGTTTATATTTCCAACCTAAATTTTTTTTAGTTAATTTTACTTCTTCTATACCTAAAGGAGCTCCATGAGATTCATGAGAATTTTCTTTGTTAGGAGACCCGAATCCAATTTTAGTATCACATATTATTAAAACTGGCTGATCTACACTTTGTTTTGCTTTTTCAATAGATTGAATTATATTATTTCTACAATGACCATCTACATTGTCTATTACAAGCCAATTATATGCTTGAAACCTTTTCTTTGTATCTTCAGTAAACCACCCACTAACATTTCCATCAATAGAAATATTATTTCTATCATAGAAAACTACTAATTTATTTAACTTTAAATGTCCAGCTAAAGAACAAGATTCATGAGAGATACCTTCCATTAAACAACCATCTCCTACAAAAACCCACGTATAATGATTTACAATTTCACAATCTTTTTTATTAAAAGTATTTCTTAAAATACTTTCTGATATAGCCATACCAACAGCATTTGACAATCCTTGACCCAATGGACCTGTTGTTATTTCTACTCCAGAAGTTATATGTTTTTCTGGATGACCTGGGGTTTTAGAACTAAGTTGTCTAAATTTTTTTATTTCTTTTATAGGTAAATCATAACCTGTAAGATGTAATAAACTATATAATAACATAGATCCATGACCATTTGATAATATAAATCTATCTCTATCATTCCAATTAGGATTTTTTGGATTATGCTTTAAAAATTTTCTCCATAAAACTTCAGCTATATCAGCCATACCTAATGGCATTCCTGGATGTCCAGAATTAGACTTTTGTATAGCATCTATACTTAACGCTCTAATTGCATTAGACAATTTTTCTTTATACATAAAAATCTCCAAAATTTCTAAAAATTTTAAATACATATATTATCAAAATATATACATAAAATTAAATATTTTTAATTATAATATTTTCTATTTCTTTTTGATCATATCCAAATTGTCTTATACCTTCAGACAATTTTTCTGAAGCCATAACATTTTCATTATGTTGAAATCTAAATTCTGATTCAGTAATTTTTTTTTTTGCAGTATTTTTTTTATTAGGAAAAACAAGTTTTTTTTCTATTTTTTTAAAATTTAATTTTAATTTATACAAAAGCTCAGGAGATATTGTTAAATAATCGCAACCAGATAACTCTAATATTTGCATAATATTTCTAAAACTTGCAGCCATTATAATAGTTTTATAAGAATATTTCTTATAAAAATTAAAAATTTTTTTTACAGAACAAACACCCGGGTCATCTTTAAATTTATTAATATTTAAAATATTATTTTTTTTATACCAATCATATATTCTACCAACAAAAGGAGATATTAAAAATACACCAGCTTCCGCGCAAGCTCTAGCCTGTGCAAAAGAAAATAATAGTGTTAAGTTACAGTGTATATTTTCTTTTTCTAATTCTTTAGCTGCTTGTATAGATTCCCATGTTGCAGCTAATTTTATTAATACTCTATTTTTTTTAATTCCATTTTTTTCATACATATCTATAATCCCTTTAGCATAAGATATACATAATTCTTTATCAAAAGAAATTCTAGCGTCTACTTCAGTTGATATTCTTCCAGGCACAATTTTTAAAATTTCAGTACCAATATCTACAGAAATTTTTTTACTTGCAAAACAAATTTTTTTTTGCATTGAACCATTAATTTTATTAGCACATTTAATCGCGTTAGATATTAAATTTTTATAATAAGGCAGTTTCATAGCATGCAATATTAAAGAAGGATTAGTAGTAGCATCTTGAGGAAGAAATTTTTTTATTAAATTAATATTTCCTGTATCTATAACTATAGTACTATACTTTTTTAATTGATCCAATTGATTCAAAATTTTTTCTCCTGAAATTATTTTAAAAATGTATTTTCACGAAACTAATTAATTTTATTATATTATATATGTATAAAAAAAATAAAATATAAAAATTTTATATAAAATTTTTGTAAAAAATATAAAACTTATTTAAAATTTTTAATAACTATACTAACATTTGAACCTCCAAATCCAAAATTATTTGACATCGCTAAATAAATTTTTTTACTAATTTTTTTAGTAACTATTTTATTAACTAAAAATTTTTTATCTAATTTTTTTATGTTAATAGAAGGTGCTACAAAATTATTTTTCATCATCAATATAGTATAAATAATTTCATGCACACCAGATGCTCCTAAAGAATGACCTGTAATAGATTTTGTAGAAGATACTATTGGAAAATTATGTTTTCCAAAAACTTTTAAAATAGCATTATACTCAACAAAATCACCTATTTTAGTAGACGTAGCATGAGCATTTAAATAATCTATTTTCTTAATACCATTTAAAGCTTGCTTCATACATTTATAAGACCTAGTTTTCGATGGTAAAATCATATTACTTCCATTGGAAAAATTTGCATAATTAAAAATTTCTGCGTATATATTAGCATTTCTAGAAATAGCAAAATTTAATTCTTCTAATACTAAAAACCCTGATCCTCCAGAAATTACAAAACCATCTCTATCATGATCAAATGGTCTAGAAGATTCTTTAGGAGAATGATTTCTCTTTCTTGAAAGCGCTTTCATAATATCAAAGCTATATGCTAAATCTAAATTTATTTCTTCTCCTCCACCTGCAAAAACTATATCTTGCTTACCATATTTTATAAGATCAAATGCATTACATATACAATTTGAAGAAGTAGTACATGCAGAACTTACAGAATAAGTGAATCCATATATCTTAAAATATGTAGATAAACAAGCTGTAATATTTGATGTTAAAGATTTTACTGCAAAATATGGATCAAATTTTTTATTTTTTTTTAATGTTTTATTAAAAAAATTACAACTTGTGTAAGACATATTTCCAGAACCAGATATAAGACCTACTCTATAATTTTTTTGATATACATCTATACTTAATTTAGCATCATTAACAGCATCTAAAAAAGAAAAATAAGAATATATGGAAGACATATTCATAAATCTAAGAATTTTTCTATCAATTTTTTTAAAATTTCTAATGTCTATATCACCAACCACATTACTATACATACCTAAATTATACATTTTTTTAGAAAATGAAATACCAGATTTTCCAAACTTCAATGCATTTAAAACATCTATTTTATTATTACCTATACTAGAAATTATTCCAATACCAGTAACTACAACTCTTTTCATATAAAACCCAAAATAAAAATTTTTTATAAAATTTATAAAAGAATTTACAATAACATTATAGTTATATAAATTTTATTAAAAAAATAAAATTTTTATATAAAATTCATTATAATATAAAAAAATATTAAAAATAAAAATTTTATGCACAAAAAAAATATAAATACTGGAAATTTATATATAATTTCTACACCAATAGGAAACATTAAAGATATAACATACAGATCTATAGAAACATTAAAAAACGTTGATATAATAGCAGCAGAAAACATAAACCATACAAAAAAACTACTTAATTTCTATAAAATAAAAAATAAAATAATATCTTTTAACAAAAATAATGAAAAAAAAAAAAATGAAAAAATATTAAAAATATTATTAAACAAAAAACATGTAGGAATAGTATCTAATGCTGGAACACCTTTAATAAATGATCCAGGTTATTTAATAGTTAAAAAATGTCATAAAAAAAATATAAAAGTAACTCCTATACCAGGTCCATGCGCTGCAATTGCAGCAATAAGTAGCTCTGGAATACAAACAAAAAAATTTTGTTATGAAGGTTTTGTCCCAAAAAAAAAAAAAAAAATTAAAAAAATGTTAGAAAAATTATATTTAGAAGATAGAACTATAATAATATATGAAACTTCTAATAGAATAATAAAAACATTAAAAATTATGTCAAAAATATTTGGAAAGAATAAAAAAATAACATTCGCAAAAGAAATAACAAAAATTTGGGAAACTATTAAAAAAACAAAATTAAAAAAATTAATAAAATGGTTAAAATCAAAAAAATCAAGAACTAAAGGAGAAATAATTTTAATAATAGATAGAAACAAAAAACTAAAAAAAAAAAAAATATATAAAAAAATATTAAAAACATTTAAAATTGTAAAAAACTTTCTACCAACAAGTACTGCTATAAAAATAACTTCAAAAATACACGATTTAAACAAAAATATTCTATATAAATATATTTTAAAAAAATGATGACATAAAAAAATATATATAATATATTTATATTGTTGAAGTTAGATATACAGTCGCTTTTTATTAAGTAATTTATTTTAAATAAAAATATAAAAAGAGGAAAGTCCGGACTCTATACGGGTAAAAGTGCCAGGTAATTCCTGGGAAGTGAAAACTTACGAAAAGTGCAACAGAAAATAACCTCCTAAATTAAAAATATTTAGGAAAGGGTGAAAAGGTGTGGTAAAAGCATACCGCATAAATTGGTAACAAATTATGGCAGTGTAAACTCCACTTAGAGCAAGACCAAACAAGACTAAAACACCCGTTATAAAATAGTCTGGGTAGGTTGCATGAATTAATAAGAAATTATTAATCTAGATGAATGACTGTTTAACACAGAATCCGGCTTATAATCTAACTTCAACATTAATTTTGTCTTAAAACATATAACAATTTTTATATAACATACATATAAAAATAAATTTTGTTAAAATATTTTTTATAATTATAAAAAATAATATATAATACATATATATAAAAATATAATATTTTATAAATTTTCATATGAATATAACAGAAATACAAACGGGGAGAAATCCTCCTAATGACATTTTTACTGTAATAGAAATATCATCCTATTCAACACCAGTGAAATATGAAATAAACAAAAATTGTGGAAATATATTTGTAGATAGATTTATTCCAGTAGCAATGTTTTATCCGTATAACTATGGATATATAAATAAAACATTATCAGAAGATGGTGATTGTTTAGACTCATTAGTTATAACTCCATATTCTATAATACCAAAATCTGTAATTAGATGTGTTCCTATAGGAATACTAAAAATTATAGATGAATCTGGAAAAGATAATAAAATAATTTGTATACCAAACAAAAAAATAACCGAAGAATATAATTCTATTAAAGATATACAAGATTTAAAAAATAATATTAAAGATAAAATACAAAATTTTTTTTATAATTATAAAAAATTAGAAAAAAATAAATGGATAAAAATAATAGGATGGGGAAATAAAAAAGAAGCTCATAATGAAATTTCTAAGTCTATAAAAAATTATAAAAAAAATGTATATAAAAATAAAAATAAAAAAAAGTTGAAAAAAAATGTCTAAAATATGTAAAATAACTAAAAAAAAAACTATTTTTGGTAATAAAAGATCTCATGCTATGAATTCAAAAAGAAGAAAATTTAAAGCAAATATAAAAAAACATAAGTTTTGGATTCCTAATATAAAAAAATTTGTTAGAATAAAAATAAGTACTAAAGGAATTAGAGAAATAAATAAAAAAGGAATAGAAAAAATATTCAAAAAATATTTTTAAAAATATATCAATTTCGGAAAAAATATGGCTAAAAAATCAAGAAAAAAAATAAAACTATTATCAACTTCAAACAACGGACATTTTTACACTACTAGCAAAAATAAAACAAACAAACCAGAAAAATTAAAATTAAAAAAATATGATCCAATAGTTAGAAAGCATGTTTGGTATAAAGAACACAATATAAAATAAAAAAATTTATTTTATGATAAGTTGTTAAACGAATTGAAAATAATAAAAAAATATAAAATAAAAATCAATTCGTTTAATTAAAAAATAATTAATAAAAAAAATAATGTTTTTAAAAATAAATTAAATTTTATTTAATACTATTTATTCTTTCAAACATATTCGTTAAAAAATAAACAAAATTTTTTATATTTATAGGTATATAAAAATAAAAAATTAAAAAACTAATTAGCAAAAGAATAGGTAAAAAAACTGAAAAAATAGAAAATTGAGGAATTGTTCTATTCAACATAGCCATCATAATGTTTATAGCAAAAATTGGCATAATAATAGGCAATACTATTGTTATTCCGTTAACAAAAACTTTAGAAAAAAAATATAGTATTAAAAAAAAAATATTTCTAGAAAAATTAAGATTTGAAATTGGAATTAATAAAAAACTATTAAATATAGTATTAATTATCCAAATATGACCATTCATTGACAAGAATGTCATTAAAATAAATATTTTTATAAAATAAGAAAATATAGAAGAATTCCATTTTTGAGATACATCAAAAATAGTAGAAAATGATAACCCTATTTGTAAACTAATAATTTCTCCAATTATTATTGATATTGAAAAAACTAATTGTATAATATACCCTAAAACAATTCCAATACATATCTGTTCAAATAAAATAATAAATCCTGTTAAAGAAAATAATTTTATACTATAATTAATAATGTAAATATTTATATATAAAAAACTTAAAAATAATGAAAATAATATTTTTATTCTTTTATTTACAATATTTTCTCCAAAGATAGGAACTAAAATAATTACTGGTAATATTCTAGAAAATACAAAAATTATTTTATTAAACATTTCAAAAATTTCATAAAAATTTATATTTATCATATATTTACTAAAATAGGTAAAATTTTAATTAAATCTCTAATATAATTTATTATTGTACTCAACATCCAGGGTCCTAATAATATTAATATACTTAATATGGAAAATATTTTAGGTACAAAAGATAAAGTTTGTTCATTAATTTGAGTTATTGATTGTAATATACTTATAATTAATCCTATAAGTAATACAACAATTAATAAAGGCATTGATAATATTAAAATCATTTTTATAGATTGCCCTAATAAACTATCTACGGTTTCTAAAGTCATATTTTTACCTAAAATTAAAAATTTTATAAAAAATTAAAAATAAAAACTTTTTATTAAAGAATTTATTAACAAATTCCATCCATCAGATAACACAAATAATATTAATTTAAATGGTAAAGATATACTAGAAGGTGGAACCATCATCATACCTAAAGCCATTAAAACACTTGATACAATCAAATCTATTACTATAAAAGGTATAAATATCATAAAACCTATTTGAAAAGCTATTTTTAACTCATTAGACACAAATGCTGGTATTACAATATAAATGGGTATATCATATTTATTTTTAAATTTTACATTTTTTTCTTTAGATAATTTTAAAAAAAATGATAATTCTGAATCTTTTATCTGATTTAACATAAATTTCTTAAAAGGAAATACAGCATTTTTTATTGCAACTTCAGAATTAATTTTATTATTTATAAATGGTAAATATGAGTCTTTATAAACTGATCCAAACACTGAAGACATCGTAAAAAAAGTAATAAACAAACTCAAACCAATTAATATTTGATTTGGAGGAGAATATGTCATTCCTAAAGCATTTCTCAATAAACTTAACACAATGATTATTCTAGTAAAACTTGTCATTAACAAAATTATAGCAGGTAAAAAACTTAAAGAACCCATTACTATTAAAATATCTATAGGAATAGAAAGATCACTTCCTTTATTTAAAAATAAATTATTAATATCATTTAAATTAAAAGCATAAACAGAAGTAGAAACTAATGAAAAAAAAAACAACAAAATTTTAATATATTTCATTACAATATCCAAATATTAAATTTATATAATAAAACATAAAAATTTTAAAAAATAATATAATTTTATTACAAAATTTTAAAAAATGTAAATATTAAAACATAAAAAAATAAAATAAAATTAAAAGAATAAAATTATGTTTTATTTTAAATTATTCATATTATTTAATATATTAACTATTCTTATACCATATTTATTTTTTATAACTACTATCTCACCTTTTGCTATTAAACAACCATTTGCTAAAATATCTAAAGGCTCTCCAGCTAATTGATCTAATTGTAGAATAGAGCCATTTTTTATAGAAAGTAATTTTTTTGTCTTTATATTTATACTTCCTAATCTAACAGACATTTTTACTTCTACATCTCCTATAAAATTAATTTTATTATTTAAATCATCTTTTTCTAAAATATCTTTATTATTACTGTTAGAAAAAATTTTATTTTCTTTATTATCTGAAAATTTCTTACTATCTGAAAAATATTTATTAAATTTTTTTAATTCATCATTCATATTTTCACCATAATTTGAATATTTTAAATATATTCTTTTTTTTATTAGAACAGAATTATTATTTTTAAAAATTATATTTTTTCCTAAAAAAAATAATTTTTTACCTATAAATACATATACATCATTCGGATTATATATTTTTATAACACAATTATTTCTTAAATTATATAAATTAAATAAACTAATATAAAAATTTTGTAAAAATGCAGACATAACAAATTTTATATTATTTAATACATAAAAATTTTTTTTAATATTAAATTTTTCATTTATTTTATTTGATTTAAATAAAATAATTTTATTAATATGCTTAATAAAATTTATAGGAAAACATATATGAAAAGAATTAAAATACATATTATTTTTATATAATTTCAAACATATTACAATAAAAAAATCATTTAAAAAAAAAGATTTATTGTTAAACTTACAAAAAAAACTATCTAATTTACATAAAGATATTTGAAAATTTAAATTTTTTTTTAAAATATTTGATATATTTTTAACTAATATTTTTATAAAATTATTATTCATAAAATGTTGACTATAAGATACATCATATTTTGTACTTTTATTAATACAATTATCTAAACTACCAAAAAATAATTCTATCATATTTAAAATAAAATTATTAGAATAAATAAAAAAACCAAAATTTTTTATAGAAGAAATTTTAAAACAATTAAAACTTATTAAAGAATCAATGTTTCTGAAATAATTTTGATATGTTTGTATTTTTATATTACTAACATTTATTTTGATTTTATAATCTAACATATTAGATAAATGAATTTCCAAAATATTAGAAAAATTTTTAAACAAATTTTTTAAAAAAATTTTTTCTTTAAAATATACATTATTTAAATCAGCATATAAAACATCAAAAAAATTAAAATCATTATAAACAAAATTATCATTCATATAATGATTTTTATTATATGGTACACAATCAAATTTTCTCAAAATTTCACTAACATGTATAAAATTATTATAATATTTTTTCATAAAATTTCCTTAAAAAATAAAAAATTATATAAAAAAAATAAACACATATATGTTCAATAAAAAAATTTCATACAAAATTTTTTTTAAAAAATATATTTATTAATTCTTCATTATTACATTCGTAAATATAAATTTTATCATCATTTAATCTATTTAAAAAAGATAAATTCAAAAATTTTAAAATTTTTATTTTATTTTTATTTTTAACAATTGTTTTAATAAACATATTTTTTTTAAAAAAAATTTTCTTTGCATAATTATTTTTTTTTACAATATTTTTATTTAATAAAATTAAAAAATTATTAATATTTTGTATTTTGAAAACATTAGTTCCTTTTGAAAGTAATATATTATTTTTTTTTACATAAATTTTTTTATATTTATTTAATGCGTTTATATTAAACAAATTAGATTTTTCAAAATTTAATAAATTAAAAAATTTTATACATATTTTTTTTAATTTTATTTTTTCTAATAAAATTAAAAAACTAATTAATCTAATTTTATTTTTCATAAAATTTCCTAACATTATTTTTATTAAATTAATTTACTTAAATATTTATAAGAGTCACTAAAATTATATACATCATTTCTATCTTGTTGTAAAAAACTTTCTATTTTAGGCCATAAAATAATTGCATCATCTAAAATTTTATCATGCCCTTTAACATATGCACCTAAATTTATTAAATCTCTATTTTGTCTATATACAGATATTAATTTTTTTAAATAAATTGCTTTATTATAATGCTCATTATCAACTAAATTAAACATTATTCTACTTATAGAAGTTTCTATGTCAATGGCAGGATAATGCCCTGAATCAGCATAATTTTTTGATAACATAATATGCCCATCTAAAACTGATTTTGCTAAATCAGAAATAGGATCTAAACTTTCATTATTTTCAACTAACACAGTATATAATCCAGTTATAGAACAATTCTCATATTCTCCATTACCAGATCTCTCTATAAAAAGTGGTAATTTAGAAAATATAGAAGTTGGATAACCTCTTACAATAGGAATTTCACCCATAGCAATAGATATTTCTCTTTCTGCCATTACATATCTTGTTAAAGAATCCAAAATAAACAAAACATGATTACCCTTTTTTCTAAAATATTCAGCTATACTAATTGAATATAAAGTTCCTTGCACTTTTAACAAAGGAGAACTATCAGCTGGAGAAACTATTATTACAGATTTATTAAAATTTTTTGACATTTTTATGTTTTCTATAAATTCAAGAACTTCTCTACTTCTTTCACCTATTAATGATATTATAAAAATATCTGCTTTAGAATTTTTTGATATCATACTTAATAATACACTTTTTCCAACCCCTGAACTAGCGAATAATCCTATTCTTTGACCCATACCTATTGTTAATAAAGAATTTATCGCTTTTATTCCAGTGTCTAATATCTTGTTCACAGGATTTTTTCTTAAAGGATTAATTTTTTCATACATTGTTGATAAAAAATCTTTACAATTTATATCTTCAAAACCATCTAAAGGATTTCCAAAACTATCAATAACTCTTCCTAATAAATCTTTTCCCACAGGAAGTTTTTTATTTTCATAAAATCCATGTTTGTTAATTTTAGGAAAAACTTTTAAACCAGGAGATATTCCTTTAAAATGTTCAAATAACATTATAAATATATTATTATTTTTAAATCCTACGACTTCTCCTTCTATTAAAAATTTTTTTTTATTATTGAAAACTTCTATAATACAAATATCTCCAATGGATAAACATAAACCAGAAACTTCTAATAAAAGTCCAATAGAACTAATTAATCTACCATATTTTATTGGCCTCGAAAGTTTACATATTTTTTTATCTAAAAAATTTATATTTTTAAACCAACTTTGTAAATTTTCATTCATCAATTTTTCTCTAATAGAAAGCTCTATATAAGTGATTTAAATTATCTAAACTAGTAAAATTTATATTAATTTCAGAAGAAAAAATTTCACATTCTCCAATAGATATTTTTTCATCTGGAATTAATATCCATTTTCTAAACTTAAAAAAATTTAAAAATTTTTTTTTAATAAATTTAAAATCCTTCGGATTAAATTTAAAATTTAAATTATTTAAAAAATTATATTCTTTATTTAAACATTTTTTTACATCATAAATTATTTTTTTATAATTTTTATTTTTAAAAAATCTATTATTTTTCTTTAAAATATTAAATAATATTTTTATCATTTTAAAAGCAACATAAGTATTTATAGATTTAATAGATTTTTTCAAATTAAAAAATAAATTTTTAAATTTTATTTTTTCTTTTTTTAAACATTTTTTATATAAAAAAAATTTTTCTAAACCCAATTTGTTACCAACTATTTTACCTTCAAAAAAACCTTTTTTATAAGCAATTTTATTTTCTTCTAAAATTTTATTTTCTACCAAATCATCTTTATGTAAAGATTTTGACATATTATCTTTTATGTTATTTTTTTTATTTTTAACATTTTTAAAATCATTTTTATTTAAACATAAATAATCTGGATTCCATTTTTTCCATTTTTCCATTTTTTTTTTATAAGATAATTTATACATAAATTTTTTCCAAATCTTTTAAAATTAATATATTTTTTTTTAATAAAAATCTTAAAATTTTCAAAATATTCTGTTTACTAATTAAAATATCTTTTTTAGAAAATTTTAAATTATTTTCTTTAATCATTTTAAAAAAATAATTCAACTGAATTTTAGACATATTTTTCAAAAACTTATTTCTGAATTTTTCAAATAAATTTATAATAGAGATATATAGAATTTCTTTATTAACATATTTTAACAAAATATACACATTTTTATTATTCATCTTAAAAATATCCTCAAAAGAAAATATTTCACAAATTATTTTTTTTTTTATATCATCCTCTTTTTCAAAAAAATTTTTTAACATATATACTTTTTCTTTTTTGGATAGAGATTTAAAAATTTTTATTACATATTCAAAATTACTATATTTAATATTTTTTTTTTCTTTAAAGATATGATTAATTATTTTAAAAAAGTTTTCTTTAGAAAATTTGTTCATATGTTTAATTTTAAACATTCTTCTAATAATCTCATATCTATAATTTTTATTAAAAAAAGAAAGAATTTTAATAGATTTCTTTTTATTCAAATATTTTAAAAATATTGCAATAATTTGAGGATGTTCTTTATTAAGAATTAAATAACAATTTTTAGAACTTTTTAAATTTGCTTTTTTTACATTTTTTAAAAATTCTTTTTTAATTTTAATGATATTAAATAATTTATTTCTCTCTTTATCATTAAAAGATCTACTAATTATAGAATTAAAATAATTTTTAACATAATCATTTTTTTCAAAAAAAATTTTTTTATAATATTTTTTATAAGAATTTATTGCAATATTTATATTCTTTTTAGAAAAAATAGATAAATCTGACATTTTAAATATTATTTTTTTTTTTTCTTCTAAATCTAAATGATTTAATATTTTTGTACTTTTTTTTATTCCTAAAAAAAACAAAAAACAAGCACTTTTTGTATAACCGTCAATATTATTATTCATTTTTCATTTATCCAATTTTGAATAATTTTAGCTATAAATGAAGATTTTTTATCAAAAATATTTTTATTATTCTTATTTTGTTTAGTTACAATTAATGAATTTGAAGATTTTTGTTTTTCAGATTGTTTTTTTAAAAAATTATTTTTTTTGTTTTTTTCAAACATTTTATTTTTTAATTCTTTATCTATATCTTTATTTTTTAATTCTTTATCTATATCTTTATTTTTTAATTCTTTATCTATATCTTTATTTTTTAATTCTTTATCTATATCTTTATTTTTTATTTTTTTTTTAAAGAAACATATAAAAAAAATTTTGTATAAAAAAAATAATATTATTATTGAAAATATTATAAAACAACATTCTCTAAAAAGAAAATTTGTATTATTTTTTTTTACAATAACATATTTAATTTTTTCTTTTTCTGCAGTATTATTAAAAAATAATGAATTTACTAAATTTACTGTATCTCCTCTTTCTTTTGAAAAACCTATTGTATTTTTAATTAATTCTTTTATTTTTTGCATATCATTTTTACTTATAGGAAAAAATTTTCCGTTAGAATCTTTAACATAATTTATTACTACTCCCACTGATATTCTTTTTAAACTTCCTATATTAACTTTAGTATTTGTTATATCATGATCTAACTCATAATTAGTAGTATTATCATAATTATTACTATATTCATAATTATTGTTAATATCACTATTATTAAAATTATGATTATTTTTAGAATTTTGATTTTTTCCTAATATGTTTGAGTTAAAATTCTTATTTTTTTCATCATATTTTTTTTCATCAAAATGTTTTACTAAATTATTTTCTAAATTATTAGAATTATTTTTATTTTTATGAAATTCTCTATTATAAATATTTTGACTGGATCTAATAGATTTATTAAATTTTTCAGAATTAGGTTTATATCTCTCTTCTATTTTTTCTTTTTTATCAAAATCTGCCTGCGCAGTCACTTGTGCATGTACATTATTTACACCAAATAATGGTATTAAAATTTCTTCAATTTTTCTTTTATACTTTTTTTCTATTTCACTTAAATAAATTAATTTACTATTATTATATGTGTCAAAATCTACTTTTTGATTAAGAAAATTACCATATTGATCAACTATAGTTATATTTTTGTATTTTAAACCAGACACACTTTTAGACACCAAATGTAAAATAGCATTTATTTTATTTACATCTAATAACTTTCCAGATTTCAAAGTTAATAAAATAGATGCTGAAGCATCTACATCATTATTTAAAAAAACAGATTTAGAATGCATTACAAGATGAACACATGCATTTTTTATAGAATCTATTTTCATTATTGTTTTTGACAATTCTCCTTCTAAAGCTCTTTGATAATTTATTCTTTCGTGAAATTGACTTTCACCAAATTTTTCTTGATCTAAAATTTCAAAACCATCTATATTGTTTCTAGGAATACCTTTTTCAGACAAATTAAATCTAACTTGATACACCAATTTTTTTGGTATACTAATTTTATTTTCTAATCCACTAATTTTATATGGAATATTCATATTAGACAATTCAAAAATAATTTCATTTTTGTCTTCATTAGATAATTTATTATATAATGTAGAATAACTAGCTGATTTATAAAAAAATATAGTAGAAAATATCAAAGTTAAAAATAATGAAAATAATATTAAAAAAATAATTATATTATTTTTTATTGCTATAAAAATATTATTAAAAAAATTTTTTTTACTAGATTTCTTTTCAAACGACAATTTTTCATTCATAAAACTTTCTCATGTTATAAAAAATAATATATATTTACTAAAATCTTATAAAATAAAATATGATATAATAAAAATTAAATTTAATTTAATTAAATATTATTAAAAAAATATGAAAATACATGAATTTAATATTATACCAAAATTTAATAAATTAAGTAATGAAATAAATATCAAAAAATGTAAATTTAAAAATAATTTTTGTAAACTTTTAAATAATGAAAATAAAAAAATAAATATATTAAAAAATTTTAACATATATAACAAAAATTTAGAAAATGAAAAAATATTTAAAAAACAATCAATAAGTGATTCAATATTAGATTTAGAAAAATCTTCATTATTTTTAGAAATTGCAATAAAAGTAAAAAATAAAATAATATCTGCATATCAAGAAATTATGAACATGCAAATATAAAAAATAAAAAATTAATATTACATGACAATACATACACAATTACATGTAATATTAATAAAAAAAAATAGAAAAGTTTAAAAAAATTTTTTTATTATAAAAAAAATAAATTTTTTCAAACTAAAAATTACTTTAGCATATCCTATCAAATAAAGTATCTTGCTAATACTAGGGGAAGAACTTTTACCAGTAAAAATTTTTCTCAAAATATAAATAATTTTTTTTAAAGAAAAATTATTTTTATAAGATATTAATTGTATTGTTTTCCAAATCTCTGAAGAAATCCAAATTTTAATATTTTTAAAATTAAAATAAACAACTTTTAAAATTATTAAAAACTTTTTTTTATTACATTTTACCAAAAACAAATTTTTAAAATTTACACATTTTTTATATAAATAACTAGAACAAATAACAATTTCTCTTAACGAAAAACATCTATTTTTAAAAACTTTAAAAACTTTTTTTACATTAGGTCCATTTAGAATGTCTATATTTTCTTTATCAAAATAATATTTTAACAATGAAATTATTTTTTCATTAGTAAAATTATTAATATAATATTTATTTAAATATAAAAGTTTTTTTTTATCAAAAATACTAGAAGACTTACTAACATTTTTAAAAGAAAACAAATTTTTCATTTCATCGATACTAAATATTTCTTTATTACCATGTGACCAACCTAATCTTACTAAATAATTTAGCATAGCTTCAGGTAAAAAACCTTCTTCAAAATATTTAAAAAAATCATTGTTATTATTTTTTTTAGAAAATTTTTTTTTATTTTCATCTAATAAAATAGGCAAATGAGCATATTTTGGTACATTTGCACTTAATGCAGTAAATATATTAACTTGTTTTGGGGTATTACTTATATGATCCTCTCCTCTAATAACATGTGTTATCTTCATGTCTAAATCATCTGCAACAACACAAAAATTATAAGTAGGCATACCATTTCTTCTTTGAATAATAAAATCATCTAATTCACTATTTTTAAATTTTATAATTCCTCTAATTTCATCAAAAAATTTTACATAACCTTTCAAAGGATTCCTAAACCTAACTACAAATGAATTATTAAAAATAAAATTGCTATTTTGTATATTTCTACAAGTTCCATCATATTTAGGCTTTTCATTATTTAAAATTTGATAATTTCTTTTTTCTTCTAAAACTGTTTTGGAACAATAACATTTATACGCAAAACCATTTTTTAACATAAAAAATATAATTTTTTTATATAAATATAATCTTTTACTCTGAAAATATATTTTTTCATCCCAATTTAATCCTAACCATTTCATAACTTTAATTATATTTTTAACTGATCCTTCAACATTTCTTAAAACATCAGTGTCTTCAATTCTTAAAAAAAATTTACCATCATTTTTCTTAGCAAATAACCAAGAAAACAAAGCAGTTCTAATATTTCCAAAATGCAAATTTCCAGTAGGGCTAGGAGCAAATCTAGTTTTAATTTTCATATTTTTTTATATATATTTTTATTTAAACAAAAAATTTTTATAACAAAATTAAAAAAATATTAACAAAAATATTGACTAGTTAATATTAAATATTATACTAAGTAAAATTAGTAATTATTTTTAAAGGTGATTAACTCAGTTGGTAGAGTATCTCCTTTACACGGAGAAAGTCGTCGGTTCGAATCCGACATCACCTATAAAAAAATTGTTTTTGAATTTATTTTTTAATATGGGTTGTTAGCTCAGTTCGGTAGAGCAGTTGACTTTTAATCAATTGGTCGCAGGTTCAAATCCTGCACAGCCCAATATTTCACAAAAAAATAAATTAAAAAACAATTCTTAATATTTTAGATAATTTTTTAACATATTTTACATTATTAGATGAATTAAAAAAACAAAATATATTCTTAGAAATTTTTTTTCCTATATTTTTTATATTACGAAAATCATCGTAATTAGCAGAAATTATTTCTTCAACTGAATTAAAATTATTAGCAATATTTTTAGATGCAGATATACCTATTTCTGGAATTCCCAGCGCATATATAAAATTATAGAAATTTACATTTTTAGAAATATTTAATTCATATGTTATTTTTTTTATACACTTTTTACTAATATTTTTTATATTATATAAAACATTTTCATTTAATTTAAAAACATCTAATGGATTAGATATTATTTTTTTATCAACAAGTTTACTTATAATTGTGGGACCTATTCCTCTTACGTTTAATCCATTTTTAGAAAAAAAATGTAATATATTTTTTTTTATTTGTGAAATACAATGTCTTTTATTTATACAAATATAAATTTTATTATTTTTACTTAAAACTAAATCTTTTTTACAACATGGACAATATTTTGGAAAAAATATTTTTTTATATTTTTTTTTTTTGTGTTTAGAAATTACTTTTACAATTTTAGGTATTACATTACCAGATCTTTTAACTAAAACATAAGAACCTATTTTTATTCCTAATTTTATAATATTATCTACATTATGCAAAGAAACATTTTTTATAACAACACCAGAAAAATTTATAGGATGCAATTTAGCTACAGGTGTCAATATTCCAGTTCTACCAATTTTAAATCTTACATTTAAAATTCTAGTTTCTAAATTTTCTGTATCAAATTTTATTGCTATTGCCCATTTAGGAAATTTATTTGTATATCCAATTTTTTTTTGTAGTTTTATAGAATCTACTTTTATTACTATACCATCTATATCAAAATTAATCTTATCTTTTATTAATAATACTTTTTTAAAAAAATTAAATACTGTAATTTTTTTATTACAAATTAGATTATATTTGTTTATATAAAAACCAAAATTTTTTAGTTTTTTTAACATTTTATAATGACTTGTAAACAAATTATTTGGATATATAAATCCTATACCATAAGCTACAAAAAGTAGTTTTATATTTAATTTAGATTCACTATGTTTTCTTCTTAAAGCTCCAGATACTATATTTCTAGTATTAGAAAAAGATTTTAAAAACTTTTTTAATAACATTTTGTTCAAATTATTAAAATCAGTTTTTAATATAAAAACTTCACCTCGAACTTCTAAAATTTTTGGTATATTGTGTCCTAATAATTTTTTTGGCAAATTACTTATTAAATTTATATTATTAGTTATATCTTCTCCTTCATATCCATTACCCCTAGTTAAACTATGTAACAAAATACCATCTTTATATAATAAATTTAAAGCTACACCATCTATTTTCAATTCACAACAAAATTTAACATTGTCTATATTAGTTTTTTTCTTTACAAAACTGCAAAAATTATTAAAATAATCAATCTTATAAAAACTTTCTAAAGATAACATAGGAAGTATATGATTTTTTAATTTAAACATATTAGAAAAGTTTTCTCCTATAATTTTAGTAGGAGAATAATTATCACTATAATTAGAAAAATTCTTTTCTAAAATTAATAAACTTTCTAATAATTTATCATATTTATAATCTGAAACTAATGAAATATTTAAAACATGGTAAAAGTATTCATATAACTTTATTTTCTTTCTTAAATTTTTAATTATATTATTAATATATTTCATATTATTATAAATTTTATTTTATAAAAATAGTTTTAAAAGTATTATTATATATTATTTAAATAAAATAAATATTTTAAATTTTTAACTATTGTTTAATATATATCATTATCATTTAAACATTTTATATAAATTTTTAAAGATTTATAATTTTATTTAAAATCATGTTATTTTAAAATTAAATATACATTTTTTATTAATAAATTAATATTAAATATTTTAATAATTAATATATAAAAATAAAGAGAAAAATATGTTAACAAAAGAAACAAAAATAAAATTAAAAAATGGATTACATATTAGACCAGCTTCGTTATTTGTTAAAGAAGCTAAAAAATTTATTTCTAAAATTACAATAACACTAAACAAAAAAACCGTGAATGCAAAAAGTCTATTTAAATTACAAACATTAGAACTTGAATACGGTAAAAAAATAACAATAACCGCAATTGGAAAAGATGAAAAAACAGCCATATCTCATTTAATAAAATTTATATCAAATTTAAAATAAAAAATACATAAACAAATTTTTTAAATTTATTAAAAAAATAAATAAAAAAACTATTAATTTTAAAGGAAAATTATGATTTCAGGAATTCCAGTTTCAAAAGGAATAGCATTAGGAAAAGCGCTATTAATAAATTCAGAAGAAAATAAAATTAAAAAAGAAAAAATTTCAAAAACAAAAATAAAATTAGAAACAAAAAGATTCGTAAAAGCTATAAAAAAATCAATAAAACAAATAAAAAAAATTAAAAAAAATGTAAAACTTAAATTAGGAAAAGAAAAATCAGACATTTTTGAAGGTCATATAATGATATTAGAAGATGAAGAATTTTCTAAAGATATAAAAAATTTTATAAAAAAAAAATATTCTGCAGAAACATCTGTAAAAAAAATAATTAAAAAACAAATACAAGAAATGAAAAAAATAAAAAATGATTATTTAAAAAACAGAATTATAGACATAAAAGATATAGAGAAAAGAATAATAAACAATCTTTCAAACACAGAGATTAAAAATTTTAATAAAATAAAAAAAAAAATAATTTTAATATGTAAAGACTTAACTCCATCAGAAACTTCTCAAATAAATACAAAAAATATATTAGGTTTCATTACAGAACTCGGAGGAAAAACATCTCATACATCTATAATAGCTAAATCTTTAGGAATACCAGCAATAGTTGGAGTAAAAAATGCAACAAAAAACATAAAAAATGAAGATTATATAATAATAGATAGCATAAACAACGAAATTTATATAAATCCTAAAAAAAATATAATACTATTAAAAAATAGAATACAAGAAAAATTTTTGAAAAAAAAAGAAAATTTAAAAATATTCAAAAATTTAGACGCTATTACTTTGGATGGAAAAATTATAAAAATAGGTGCAAACATAAATAAAATAGATGAAATTGATATAGCTATAGAAAATGGTGCAAAATCAATAGGTTTGTATAGAACTGAATTTATATATATGGAAAAAAATAGTTTACCTACTGAAGAAGAACAATTTAAAATATATAAAAAAATTGCAAAAAAAATGAAAGAAAAAGAAGTTATAATAAGAACATTAGATATAGGAGGAGATAAAAAATGCAAATGTATCAATTTACCAAAAGAAGAAAATCCATTTTTAGGATATAGAGCAATCAGAATATATCCAAAAAAAATACATATTATAAGAGATCAACTAAAAGCAATATTAAGAGCTTCAAAATTTGGAAACTTAAAAATTATGTTTCCTATGATAATTTCAATAGAAGAAATATATTTTTTAAAAAAAGAATTAGAAAAAATAAAAACAGAACTAAGAAAAAAAAATATCAATTTTAATAATAACATAAAAATAGGAATAATGATAGAAACTCCAGCTGCCGCATTAATATCTAACATATTAATTAAAGAAGTTGATTTTTTTAGCATTGGAAGTAACGATTTAACACAATATACATTAGCTGTAGATAGAGGAAATGATCTAGTCTCTAATTTATATGATCCTATGCATCCTTCTATAATTAAATTAATAAAAATGGTGGTAAAAGAATCTCATAAAAATGGAAAATGGACTGGAATATGCGGAGAGCTTGCAAGTAATCCTGCAGCAATAAAATTCTTATTACAAGTTGGAATAGATGAACTAAGTGTAAGTTCTTCAGAAATACCTAAAATAAAAAAAATAATCAGAAATAGTTATTTTAAAAAAAATATTTTTTAAAATTATTAAAAAATAAAAAATATAAAAATAAATTATTAAAATAAATATTTAGGAGAAACTAATGGGTATTTTTTCTAATATATTTGGAAACAAAACCAATAGTAAAAAAGAAAAAATAGAAATTTTTGCACCACTATCAGGCGAAATAATTCAAATTGAAAAAGTACCAGATGTAGTATTTTCAGACAAAATAGTAGGAGATGGTGTAGCTATACAACCTACTGGAAATAGTATTGTCGCGCCTGTAAATGGTAAAATAATTAAAATATTTAAAACTTTACATGCATTTTCAATAAAATCAGATGAAGGAATAGAACTATTTGTACATTTTGGGATAGATACTATTAAATTAAGAGGAAAAGGATTTGAAAAATTTGCAAATGAAAATCAAAAAGTAAAAGTAGGAGATTTAATAATTACTTTTGACTTACCTATGTTAAAAAAAAATGCAAAATCTATAATTACACCAGTAATAATATCTAATATGGAAAAAATAAAAAAAATAAAAAAAATGTCAGGAAAAATTATTTCAGGAAAAACTGTAATCATGACAATAAAAAAATAAAAAAAACGGCACACAGTGCCGTTTTAAAAAAACAAATAAAATAAAAACATTTTATTTAAATAATGTTTGAAAACAAATAATAAATTTTTATAATTTTATTTAATAAAATATTATAATTTTAATTTAAAATATATTATAAAAAAATAGTTTATAAATTAAAATAAGAATAAAAACATCAAATCAAACTAAAAAATAATAAATATAAAAAAATTAAAAAATTTTTGTATATAAAATTTATTATTATTTTATATTTTCTTATTAAAAATAGAACATTTCCACTTATCTATAGCTGATTTCCTTAATTTATTAATTTCTTTTTGTATTTGAATACCTTTATTAATTTTTTTAGAAACATTTTTAAATGAAATAGATTGTGCAACTTTAAAAACATTTTTTAAATAATTTCCAACAAAAACATTTTTATAAAAATGTTTTTTATAAAAAATATTTAAAAAATTAATATAACAATCTGTTAAAAAAGATAATTTATAAACTATTTCAGAATTTCTCCAAGCATTAATTCTCTTAAACAAAAATATTATTTCTTCAGAAGATTTATAATGTATATCAATTAAAAAATTTATATTTTTAACAAAAACAATAGATAAGTTTTTTATTTTATTTGGAACATTTATTCTAAAAAAAAATTTTTTAACAAAGTTAAAAAAAAATTTTAAAAAAAGTTTTTTTTTTTTATTAGAAACACAATTAACAAAATTTAAACTAAATAATTGGAGAAAAAATGAAATTCGCATATCTATTTTATTAGTATATTTAGAAATATATGCAAGACCTAAAAAAATATTTTGATTCAAAAAATATTGTTTATTAAAATAATACAATTTTTCATTTAAATTAAATAAATAATATATTTCAGGAAAAGCATAAATAATAACATTACATTTAAATAGTACTTTAAAATATATATTTGGATGCTTTGTTTTAAAAGCTTTTTTAGTTTCTTCCCAAATTCTTTCTTTTTCTAAATATTTTATTTCATTTTTTAAAAAACTACTAGACATCAAAAACAAGGTTTCTTTACATATTTTAAAACCTAAATGAAACAATAAAGCAGCAAATCTAGCTACTCTAAATATTCTTAAAGGATCCTCAGAAAAAGAATTAGAAACATGTCTTAATATGCAATTTTTAATGTCTTTTAACCCATCATAAGGATCAAAATAATTACCATATTTATCTTTTGCGATAGCATTTATAGTAATGTCTCTTCTCATAAGATCTTCTTCTAATGTCACATTAGGAGAATAATTAACTTTAAAACCTTTATATCCTAATCCACTTTTTATTTCCTTTCTAGCTAAAGCGTATTCTTCATGAGTACGTGGATGTAGAAAAACTGGAAATTTTTTTCCAACTTGTTTATATTTTTTTTTTATAAAAAATCTTGGATTAGACCCTACAACAACCCAATCTTTGTCTTTTATAGGAAGTCCTAAAAACTTATTTCTTATAGCTCCTCCTACTAAATATATTTTCATAAAATCACTCATGCAAATATAAAAAACTATTTTTTTAAAAATAAAAAAATAATATGTATAAATTGTTAAAGATATAAAAAATATTTTATTTTATAAAATACAATCAAAATTTATTAAAAAAAATATAAAATATATTTTTAACATTTATCAAAATAAATATTTTTTACAATAGATAATTTAGGAGAAAAAAATATTTTAGAACTAGAATAAAAATTGTGCTTGAAATATAACATACCTAAATATGCAACCATGGCTCCATTATCAGTACAAAAATTTTTTTTAGTAAAATAAACAGAACAATTTTTTATTTTTTTAGACATATCAATTATTCTTTTTCTTAAAAAAATATTTGCGCTAACACCACCTGATACAACCAATTTATTTAATTGCATAATTTTCAATGCTTTAAAACATTTTTTTACTAAAACACTAACAATAGAATTTTGCAGTTCTCTAGCTATATTACATTTAACCTGATAATTTTTAATATTACTATTTAATACTACTCTAGTTACATGTGTTTTCAAACCTGAAAAACTAAAATTTAAATCATTACTATTTATCATAGGTCTGGGAAAACTAAACACTCCAGATTTACCATGTTTAGCCAATTTAGACATTTTTTTTCCTCCAGGATATTTTATACCTATCATATTAGATATTTTATCTATTACTTCTCCTGCAGAATCATCTAAACAATTACCTAATATAGTATATTTTCCGAAAGATTTCGCTAAAACAATTTGAGTATGACCCCCAGAAACTAATAAAGATAAAAATGGAAATTTTGGTTTAATAAAATATTTAAAATCTAACATATATGAAAATAAATGAGCTTCCATATGATTAACAAATATAATAGGAATTTTCCATAAATATGACAAAGAATTTGCTACAGTAGCTCCTACTAATAAAGAACCAGGTAAACCTGGACCAACTGTATAAGAAATAGCATTAATTTCTTCTTTTACAATTTTTTTATTTTTTATTAACTTATTCAATAAAAAAAAAATATTTTTAAAATGTAATCTAGATGCAATTTCAGGAACTACTCCTCCATATTTAGAATGTATTTTAGATTGACTTTTAGTACAACAAAAAAGTAACCCAAAATTATCATCATAAACTGCTATACTAGTGTCATCACAAGAAGTTTCTATTCCTAATATTTTCATATTAAAAAATATTTAATTTAAAAAATATAAAATATATATTTTATAGTATATACTTGTAAATATAAATTTACAATAAATTTAAAAATTCTTGTTAAAAACAATGTTAAACTTATGCCAATTATTAAAATTAGAGAAAATGAACCATTCGATATAGCATTAAGAAGATTTAAAAGAGCCTGTGAAAAAGCAGGAATATTATCTGAAATGAGAAGAAGAGAATTTTATGAAAAACCTACAACAATAAAAAAAAGAGCTAAAGCATCAGCTGTAAAAAGATTAAAAAAAAAAATAAGTAGGGAAAATTTAAAAAGAAAAAGAATGTATTAATAAAAATATAAAAATAAAAGCCGTTCTTTAAAAAGATCGGCAAAAAAAAAGAAAAAATAAATAAATAAACAAATAAAATAAAACCAATGTTATATAAAATACCAAAAAGTTTCATAAATGAACTACTCTCAAATACTAATATAGTCGATATTATAAGTTCAAAAATAAAAACAATAAAAAGAGGAAAAAATTATTATTCAATATGTCCATTTCATAATGAAAAAACACCATCATTTTCAATAAGTTTTGAAAAACAATTTTATTATTGTTTTGGATGTCATGTTCATGGAAATGCAATAGACTTTTTAATAAATTATGAAAAAATGAATTTTTTAGAAAGTATTAAAGAATTATCTTCTTTAAATGGAATGAAAATACCAAATAGCAAAATTATAAATAAAAAATATTATAAAAAAAAAAAACTATACAATACACTAAAAAAAATATCATTAATTTACAAAAACAATATATATAAAAAAAAAAATAAAAATGTAACAAAATATCTGAAAACAAGAAAAATAAACAAAAAAAGTATTGAAACATTTTCAATAGGATATTCAAACAATTTAAAAATTATTAAAAATTATTATATAAAAAAAAATAAAAAATTTATAAAAAATTTAATAAAATCAGGAATTTTATATAAAAACACAAATAATACAATATACAATAGATTTGTAGAAAGAATAATGTTTCCAATAAAAAATTTAAAAGGTGAAATAAATGGATTTGGAGGAAGAACAATATTTAATAAAGTTCCGAAATATCTAAATTCACCAGAAACAATAATTTTCAAAAAAAAAGAAAATTTATATGGACTATTTGAAACATATAAAAACAATAGAAAACCAATAAAAAAATTACTAATAGTAGAAGGATATTTCGATGTAATAACACTGTTTCAAAATAAAATAAAATATGCAATATCTATATTAGGAACTTCCATAAATGAAAAAATTATAAAAAAATTATTTAACATAACAAATACTATAATATGTTGTTATGATGGAGATGATGCTGGAAAAAAAGCATCATGGAAAACGTTAAAAATATCTCTTGCATATATAGAAGATAATAAAATATTAAAATTTATATTTTTACCAAAAGGAGAAGATCCGGATAGTATTATCAAAAAAGAAGGACATAAAAAATTTTTGTTAAGAATAAAAAATGCAATTCCAATGTCAAAATTTTTATTTACAAAACTTCTAAAAAATAACAAATTATCAAATCCAGAAGAAAAAACAAAATTTAGTATACAAGTAAAAAATATAATAGAAAAAATACCAGGAAAAATAATTAAATTTTTTTTAAAAAAAAATTTAATAAAAAAATTAGGAATATCAAAAGTTAAAAACATAAAATTACAAAATAAAAAAAAAAAAAAAAAAAAAATATAAAAAACAATATTATAAAAATATTAATAGGATTATTAGTACAAAACCCAAATTTATTTAAAATAATACCTAAAAAAATAGAAAATTTGAGTAATAAAAATATATTAGGAATAAATTTATTTTTAGAAATTAAAAAAATTTGTAAAAAATATAAAAAAATAAAAACATGTCAAATATTAGAATTATATCGAAATTCTAAAAAATATTATATAATAAAAAAAATGTCTTGTTGGCAACATATGATATTAAAAAAAAAAATAAAAAATGTTTTTTTAGATTCAATAAAAATTATTTATAAACAAAATTTAGAAAACAAACAAAATTTTTTAATAAATAAGGAAAAAACAGTTGGATTAAATAAAGAAGAAAAAAAAAAATTATGGAAAATTAATAAATTAATATTTAAAAAATATAAATAAAAATAAAAAGTTTAAAATATTTATAAAATATTAAATAATTTTTCCTATATTAATTAATAATTATTTTTATTATTTTGGAAAAAATATTATGTATAAAAATAAAAAATACAAATTAAATATTCTAATTTCCTATGCAAAAAAAAAAGGACATTTAACTTACGAAGAAATAAAAAATTATTTATCATCATATTTTATAAATTCTAAAAAAATAAAAAATATTATAAAAATAATAAAAAAAATGGGAATAATAATCCTAAAAAAAAAATCAGATATAAAAAATAAAATTTTAAACAAAAAAAATAATAAAGAAAATATTATTGTAGAAGAAAACACACAAGAAAATGTAAATTCTGATCCAGATTTTGGAAAAACAACAGATCCAGTAAGAATGTATATGAGAGAAATGGGTACAATAGAATTACTAGATAGAAAGGGGGAAATAAAAATAGCAAAAAAAATAGAAAATGGAATAAATCAAATCCAATCTACAATAGCTGAACACCCAAAATCTATTAAACATTTTTTAAAACAATATAAAAAAGTAAAATCAAATAAAATAAAACTTTCAGAAATAATAACAGGATTTATAGAAAATAAAAATAAAAAAATTCCATTCTCAATAAATATAATAAATTCAGAATTCACAAAAAAAAATGAAAATAAATATGACAAAAACATAGAAGAAGAATATGAAAGTAATATTATTGATACAAACACAGCAAAAAAAAAATTCAAACAATTAAAAAAACAATATAAAAAAACAATAAAAAAAAAAAATAACAAAAATATAAAAAAATTATCAGAAATATTTAATAAATTTAAATTAACTCAAAAACAATTTAAAAATCTAATAAACAATATAAAAAATATAACAAAAAGAATTTTAATACATGAAAAAATAATAATAAACATATGTAAAAAAAAATGTAAAATACCAAAAAAAATATTAAAAAAATTATTAAAAAATAAAAAAATAAGTTTCAAATATATAAAAAATAATATAAAAATAAATAAAAAATGTATAAAAAAATTAAAAAAATTTAAAAAAGAAATAAACACAATTTTTAAAAAATTAATTCAAGTAGAAAAAGACACTGGATTATCTGTAAAACAAGTAAAAAAAATAAATAAAAAAATATATTTAGGAGAAAAAAAAGCAAAAGAAGCAAAACAAGAAATGGTAGAAGCTAATCTTAGATTAGTAATATCAATAGCAAAAAAATATACTAATAGAGGATTACAATTTTTAGACTTAATACAAGAAGGAAACATAGGATTGATGAAAGCTGTAGATAAATTTGAATATAGAAGAGGTTACAAATTCTCTACATATGCAACATGGTGGATAAGACAAGCTATTACTAGATCTATAGCAGATCAAGCAAGAACAATAAGAATACCAGTACACATGATAGAAACAATAAACAAATTAAATAGAATATCAAGACAGATATTACAAGAAATAGGAAGAGAGCCCACTCCAGAAGAACTATCAGAAAAAATGTTAATACCAGAATACAAAATTAGAAAAGTATTAAAAATAGCAAAAGAACCAATATCTATGGAAACACCAATAGGAGATGATGATGAATCTCATTTAGGAGATTTTATAGAAGATACAAATTTAGAACTTCCTTTAGAATCTGCAACTTCTGAAAGTTTAAAAACTGCAACAAACTTAGTTTTATCTGGATTAACCACTAGAGAAGCAAAAGTTCTAAGAATGAGATTTGGAATAGATATGAACACCGATCATACATTAGAAGAAGTAGGAAAACAATTTGATGTTACTAGAGAACGAATAAGACAAATAGAAGCTAAAGCTTTGAGAAAACTTAGACATCCTAGTAGATCAGAAATATTGAAAAGTTTTTTAGATAATTAAAACGTTTTTATAATAAAATGAAGCTTCCTAATTATAATTTTTATTAATAGGAAGCTTTATTAAAAAAAAGTACAAAATAAATTTTATATTTTTTTTTTAGCTGTTTTAATACTATGTAACACTTGTTTTTTAGAAGTTCCACCAAAAGAATTTTTTCTATTTAAAACATTTTTTATAGAAATATAATCATACAAATCATTTTCAAAAAAATCACTATAAGATTTAAATACAGAAATTTTAATTTGATTTAAATATTTTTTTTTATTAATTGCATATAATACAATTTTTCCTACAATATCATGAGATTCCTTAAAACTAACTCCTTTAGATACCAAATAATCTAATAGATCTGTAGAATTAGCAAAACTATTTTCTACAGACCTTAAACAATTTTTATAATTAACTGAAATGTTTTTGAAAACTAAAGCCATCATATTTATACAATTACTCCAAGTATTTATAGCATCAAATAAACATTCTTTATCTTCTTGCATATCCTTATTATAAGACATAGGTATGCCTTTTAACGTAACTAATATACTAATTAAAGATCCATAAACCCTTCCACATTTTCCTCTTATTAATTCTAAAACATCAGGATTTTTTTTCTGCGGCATTAATGAAGAACCAGAAGTTATACAATCAGAAAGTTCTATAAAATTTGTTTCAGAAGAATTAAAAAAAATTAAATCTTCAGACAATCTAGAAAGATGCATCATTCCTATAGAAGAGGCAGATAAAATTTCTATTACATAATCTCTATCAGATACACTATCTATACTATTTTTTGTAATATCTGAAAAATGAATTTCTTTAGCTAATCTTTTTCTATTTATTTTATATGAAACACCAGAAATAGCACCTGATCCTAAAGGACAAAAATCTATTTCTTGTAATATATGTTTTAATCTAATTTTGTCTCTATGCAACATTTCATAATAGGACAAACACCAATGAGAAAATAGTATAGGTTGAGCTATCTGAAGATGTGTGTATCCTGGCATTACAATATTAATACATTTTTCTGACAAAGTTAATATTTTAATCTGCAAATTTTTTATATATTTTATTAATTTATTTATAACATGTTTACACCACATTTTTAAACTAGTAGTTATTTGTTCATTTCTACTTCTTCCGGTACGTATTTTTTTTCCGATATTACCTATTTTTCGTATTATTTCACTTTCTAACCAAGTATGAATATCTTCACAATTACTTTTCAAAATAATATTCAAATTATTTTTAACATTTTCTTTTATTTCATTTAAACATTTTTCTATAGATTTTTGTTCAAATTTATTAATTACTTTAGAAGACAATAAAAATTTTGACCAAGAAATTAAAGATAATATATCTTGTTCAACTAAAATATAATCAAAATGTAAAGATCTGTTAAAATTTAAGAAAGTATTATCAGATTTTTCTTTAAATCTTCCGCCCCATAAAAACATAATTGTTCCTATATAAAAATTTTTTAATATATTAATAAAATTAATAATTTTAAAAAAAACAAAAAAAAATAAACAAACAATATTATTATTTAATTAATTCAACTTTTTTATAGATCTAATTAAAGATGACATAGTAAATAATTTAATAAATCCATCTGCATAATTATGTTTATAAGAAAAATTACTATTATTGAAAGTAGAAAATTCTTTTGAATATAAAGAATTTTTAGATTTTTTCTTTAAAACTGTTACATTTCCTTTATATAATCTTATAAACACAGTACCAGAAATTAGTTTAGAAAAAAATTTTATATTTTTTTGTAAAACTTTTCTAAATGGAGTAAACCATTTTCCATCATATACTAAATAAGAAAATTCTGAACCTATTACATTTTTCCATCTTAAACAATCTCTGTCTAATATTAACTGATCTAAAGATTGTATTATCTTTGATATAATTGTTCCACCTGGAGTTTCATAACATCCTCTAGATTTTATTCCTATTAATCTGTTTTCTACAAAGTCTACTCTTCCTATACCGTGCAAAGAACCTAATTTATTAAATTTTTTTAAACTTTTTAACAATGAAATTTTTTTATTATTTATACTTTCTACATATCCATTTAACATTTTTACTTTTAAATATTTAGGTTTTTCTACAGCATCTAATGAATCTTTAGTTAAAGACCAAATATTTTTTTTTTCTGAAGAATTCCAAACATTTTCTAATAATCCTCCTTCAGTAGATGTATGAAATATATTTTCATCTTTACTATAAATTTTGTCTTTACTATAATTAGTTTTTATTTTATTTTTTTTTAAATATTTCAACAAATCAATTCTAGATGTAAATTTCCATTCTCTCCAAGGAGATATTATCTTTAAATTTGGAGCTAAAGATGTATATGCACTTTCAAATCTAATTTGATCATTACCTTTTCCAGTAGAACCATGACACAATGCATCAGCATTAATTTTAATAGCTAGTTCAACTTGCTTCTTTGCAATAATAGGTCTAGCTATAGCTGTTCCTAAAAAATAATTATTTTCATAAATAGCATAAGATTGTAATAATGGATATAAATAATATTTTATAAATTCTTTTCTTAGATCTTTTATAAAACATTCACTAGCACCAGATACTATAGCTTTTTTTTCTATATTTTTAAGTTCCTCTTTAGATTGACCCATGTTAGCAACAAAAGCTATTACTTCAGCATTATAATTTTCTTTAATCCACGGTATAATTGCAGAAGTATCTAAACCTCCAGAATATGCAAGAACTACTTTTTTAATATTTTTATTTTTCATATAATAATATCTCTAAATATATAAAATTCTGATGTAAACAAAAAAATTATAAAATTAATTTTTTACTTTTTAAAATATTTATAAAAATATAATTTTATAATTAAAATAAAATATAATTTTAATATTATACAAAACGACTAAAATCAATTTTTTTTATATTCAACAAATAACTGATAGAAAAAATTATATCTGATCTATTTAAAGTATAAAAATGAAAAGATCTAACTCCTTCTAAAAATAACTTATTTACAACATTTATTAATATAATACTACTAATTATTTTATGATAATTAGAACTATGATCTATATTATTAAAAACATTATAAATCCAATCAGGAACTGAAACATTTGTAATATTAGTAAATTTTTTTAATTGTGATAAATTATATATTGGTAATATTCCAGGAACTATTTCTTTTGTAATTCCTATTTTAAAACATTTATCTCTAAAATTTAAAAAACTTTCTGTTTTAAAAAAAAATTGAGTAATAGCTTTATTAGCTCCATTATCAATTTTTTTTTTTAAATTATATAAATCCTCTTTTTCATTTTTAGATTCAGGATGTTTTTCAGGATAAGCAGCAACTAATATTTCAAAATTTCTTATTTTTTTTAATTGATTTACTAAATCAGATGCATTAAAAAAAACATTTTTTGAATTATTAGAAAAATTATCTCCTCTTAAAGCTAATATTTTCCTAACACCAATTTTCCAATAATTGTTTGCAATATCTTTGATTTCATTTTTACAATGTTCTATGCATGTAAAATGAGGAACAATATACTTTTTATTATAATTTTTCATATTTTTTATTAAATTTAATGTATTATAATTTCCTCCAGAATTTTGATTACATGTTATAGAAAAAAATCTTGGATCTAATTTAGATAATTTAAAAAAACTTTTATAAAACTTATTTTTAGAAACTGAATTTGAATAAGGAAACATTTCAAATGAAATATTTATTTTATTTCTAAAATTCATATAATTATAATATATATTTTCTAAATTTTTATTAAAAATTTTTATCATATTATAAAATCCTTTAAACATATTAATAAAAAATAATAACATAAAAAATATTAAAAATATTTCTAATATAAAATTTTATATTTAAAAATAATAAAAATAAAAAATTTAAATTAATAACATAAACAAAATAATATAATTATTTCTTTACATTAAATTGAAAAAAAAATATGATATATAAAATATGTTTATTATAAATATATTTTTTTAAATATATTTGGCCGGCTTAGCTCAGCAGGTAGAGCAACTGATTTGTAATCAGTAGGTCACCAGTTCAATTCCGGTAGCCGGCAAATTAAATTAAAAATTTTTATTTATTTTAATATATAGGTGGGATTCCCGAGCGGTTAAAGGGAGCAGACTGTAAATCTGCCGTCTTAGACTTCGAAGGTTCGAATCCTTCTCCCACCAAAATATAATTTATTTTATAAAAAAGCAGGCATAGTATAATGGTATTACTTTAGCCTTCCAAGTTAATAATGCGGGTTCAATTCCCGCTGCCTGCTAAAAATATTAAATGCTGGTATAGCTTAGTAGGAAGAGCACATCCTTGGTAAGGATGAGATCCCAGTTCAAATCTGGGTATCAGCAAATAAAAAAAATTTAAAAAAAATATTTTTTTTATTTATATAAAAAAACTTTTAAATTTAAAAATATCAATAAATTTTATTAATTTTTTTGAATGTAAAAAAATTGAAATATTATGAAAAAAAAAAATAACAAAAAAATTAGAATATTTTATATATTATCATTTTTTTTTTTAGAAATTTTATTCTTTTTATATTTTTATATAAAAAAAAATTTTATTAGCAAAATAATATTTTTAACTTTTTCTATTTTTTTAATTTTAATTTTAATAAGTAAAACAAAAAAAATTAAAAATTTTTTGAAATTTATACAAGAAACTATAATAGAAACAAAAAAAATAAATTATCCTAAAAAAAAAGAAATATTATATATATCTATTGTAGTGATATTAATAACTATAATCACATCAAGTATTTTATGGATAATAGATAATTTAATATTTTATATTGTATCAAATATTATATCTATAAGGTTATAAAATGAAACAAAAAAAAGAATGGTATGTAATTCAATCTTTTTCTGGATTAGAAAACAAAGTCGCAGAATTAATAAAAAAACATATCAAAATAAATAATGTTCAAGACATGTTTGAAAAAATAATGATACCAACAGAAGAAGTTATAGAAATAAAAAATGGTAAAAAAAAAAGAGTGAAAATAAATTTTTTCCAGGATATATATTAATAAAAATGATTATGAATGAAAAAAGTTGGCACATTATTAGAAATGTACCAAAAGTATTAGGATTCATAGGAGGATCCCCAGAAAGTCCAATACCAATTAAAAAAAAAGATATAAAAAATATAATTAAAAAATTAAAAAAAATAGAAAATAAACCAAGACCTAAAATATTATTTGAACCAGGAGAAATAATTAGAATAAAAAACGGTCCTTTCTCAGATTTTAATGGGACAGTAGAAAATATAGATTATGATAAGAATAGATTAACAGTTTCAGTATCTATATTTGGTAGATCTACTCCAGTAGAATTAAACTTTTCACAAATAGAAAAAACATAAAAAAAAGAAATCATATATGTCAAAAAAAATAATAAGTTATATAAAATTGCAAATTCCATCAGGTATGGCAAATCCTAGCCCACCAGTAGGTCCAGCATTAGGACAAAAAGGAATAAATATAATGGAATTTTGTAAAAATTTTAATGAAAAAACAAAAAAATTAGAAAAAGGTATTCCAATACCAGTAATAATATCTGTTTTTTCTGATAAAACATTTACATTTATAACAAAAACTCCACCAGCATCAATATTATTAAAAAAATTAGCAAAAATAAAAAAAGGATCAGGAAAAAACAAAATAGAAAAAATAGGAAAAATTAGTAAAAAACAAATAAAAGAAATATCAAAAATAAAAATGAAAGACATGAACAGTACAAATATAAATAAAATTTCTCTTTCCATAATAGGAACTGCTAAATCTATAGGTCTAACAATAGAAGATTAAGAAAATGAAAAAAAAAAGCAAAAGAATGAAACAAATAAAAAAAAATATAAAAAAAAAAATATATAATATTGATGAATGTATAAATATTTTAAAAAAAACATCAAATGTAAAATTTTTAGAAAGCATAGATATATCTATAAATCTTAATATAGACACAAAACAAAATGAACAAAATATAAAAAATGTAGTTATGTTGCCTCATGGATTAGGAAAAAAAATAAAAACATTAGTTTTTACAAAAGGAAAAAATATAGAATTAGCAAAACAAGCAAAAGCAGATTACATTTATCAATATAACATAGAAAATATAAAAAAGAAAATTAACAAATTTGATGTAATAATTTCTTCTCCAGATTCCATGAGTATAGTCGGAAAATTTGGACATATATTAGGTCCTAGAGGATTAATGCCAAACATAAAATTTGAAACAATAACAAATGATATATTCAATGCAATTAAAAAAATAAAAAAAGGACAAATAAGATATAAAAACGACAAAAATGGAATAATACATACTTCTATAGGCAAAATAAATTTTACAACAACACAAATAAAAGAAAACTTTTTTGCATTTCTCAAATCATTAATAAAAACAAAACCTTCCAAAATAAAAGGTGAATTTTTTAAAAAAATTTATTTTTCTACTACTATGGGTGGATCTATACAAATAAATCATTCTGATTTAAATATATAAAAACAATTTTTTAAAAATTTATCAAACAAAAATCTAATATCAATTATTGTCCTAAAAAAATAAAAATATTATATTTTTATAAAAAAAAATATAAAAAATTATATTATAAAAAAAATAATAAAAAAATATTTTAAAATAAGTTAAAAAAAATGTAGGAAACAATATAAATATGATATTAAAAAGAAATAAAAAAAAACATATTATAAAAGAAATATACAATCTTTCAAAAAAATCAAAATCAGCTATTATAATAAATTTTTCTGGAATCAGTACAAATGAAATAAACAAGTTTAGAAAAATATCTTCAAAAAAAAATGTAATTATAAAAGTTATAAAAAACACATTATTAAAAATGTCAATACAAAAAACAAACTATAAATGTTTGAAAAAAATAATAAAAGGACCTACATTAATTGCATATTCTATGAAACATCCAGGATCTGCCGTTAGACTTATAAAAAAAAATAAAAAAGATTATAAATTAAAACCAATAATAGGATCATTAGAAGGAAAATTAATCTCTATTAAAAAATTGCTAATTATACCAACATACAAAGAATCAATAATCAAATTGATTAACTTTTTAAAGGAAATATGCATAATTAGATTAATAAAAATAATTAATATAATAAAATTAAAAAAAGAAAAAAAAAAATAATAAATTAGGAATAAATATGTCAATAAGCAAAACAAAAATAGTAGAAGAAATAGAAAAAATGTCTGTAAAAAATGTATTAGATTTAATTAAAAAAATGGAAAAAAAATTTAAAATATCATCTGAAGACATATCTACTAATACAAAAATTTTAAAAACAAATTCAAAAAAAGAAAAAACAGAATTTAAAATTTTTTTAAAATCTATAGGACCAAACAAAATATCCGTAATAAAAGCAATAAGAAGCATTACAAATTTAGGATTAAAAGAATCAAAAGATTTAGTAGAATCCGCTCCTACAATTGTAAAAGAAAATGTAAATAAAAAAGAATCAGAAATTTTAAAAAATACATTAGAAAAATCTGGAGCAACAATAGAAATAAAATAAAAATATTTAAAAAATTTTAAAAATATTATCTGGTGATTTTTTTTATAATCACCAGTATTTTAAAAAAATTTTATAAAAAATATTAAAAAAATACAAAAACTGTTTTATTAAAAGGAAAAATAATGGTTTTTACTTATACCGAAAAAAAAAGAATAAGAAAAAATTTTAGCAAAAGACCAAAAATATTAGAAATACCATATTTATTATCTGTTCAAATAAATTCATTCAAAAAATTTATAAAAAAAGATAAAAAAAATATATATGGATTAGAATCTGCTTTCAAATCAGTATTTCCAATAAAAAATTATAATTCAACTGCTGAACTAAAATATATAGATTATAAATTAGGAAAAAATGCATTTAATGTAAAAGAATGTCATACTAGAGGATTAACATATTCCTCTCCATTAAAAGTAAAATTAAAATTAATAATATATGAACAAGAAGAAAAAAAAAAGAAAATAAAAAAAATAGAAGAACAAGAAGTATATATGGGAGACATACCATTAATGACAAAAAATGGTACTTTTATAATTAATGGTACAGAAAGAGTAGTAGTTTCACAATTACATAGAAGTCCTGGAGTGTTTTTTGACAGTGATAAAGGAAAAACTAATTCATCTGGAAAAATATTATATAGTGCTAGAATAATTCCTTATAGAGGATCATGGTTAGATTTTGAATTTGATCAAAAAGATAATTTGTTTGTAAGAATAGATAGAAGAAGAAAATTACCAATTAGCATATTTTTAAAAGCAATGAATTACGATGAAAAAAAAATATTAAATATATTTTTTAAAAAAGATATTTTTGAAATAATAAAAAACAATGTTTACATGCATTTGTATCCTGAAAGATTAAGAGGAGAAAGAATATTCTTTAACATTAAATATAAAAATAAAATATATGTAAAAAAAGGAAAAAAAATAACAATAAAACACATAAAAAAATTAAAAAAAAATAAAATAAAAAAGATAAAAGTTCCAAATGAATATTTAATAGGAAAAATTTCTGCTAATGATTATTTTGATAAAAAAAATAAAAAAATTATAATATCTTCAAATACTGCATTTTGTTTAAAAACTATCAAAAAAATAATAAAATCTAACATAAATTGTATAAAAACAATATATACCAATGATCTAGATCAAGGACCTTACATATCCAACACAATAAAACTAGATGCTAATAAAGACAAAACACAATCTTTAATAGAAATATATAGAATGATGAGACCAGGCGAACCTCCTGCAAAAGAAGCAGCGACAAATTTATTTAATAACTTATTTTTCTGTGAAGACAGATATGATTTGTCCATAGTTGGAAGAATGAAATTAAATAAATCACTGTCTAGAAATTATATAACAGGACCAACAATTTTAGAAAAAAAAGATATTATAGATGTAATAAAAAAATTAATAGATATAAGAAATGGAAATGGGAAAATAGATGATATAGATCATTTAGGAAATAGAAGAATAAGATCAGTAGGAGAAATGGTAGAAAATCAATTTAGAGTTGGATTGGTTAGAGTAGAAAGATCAGTTAAAGAAAGATTATCACTAAATAATTTAGATTCACTTATTCCAAAAGATGTAGTAAATGCAAAACCAATATCAGCATCTATAAAAGAATTCTTTGGTTCAAGTCAATTATCACAGTTCATGGATCAAAATAATCCATTAGCAGAAATCACTCACAAAAGAAGAATATCTGCATTAGGAGTAGGAGGATTAACTAGAGAAAGAGCTGGATTTGAAGTGAGAGATGTACATCCAACACATTATGGAAGAGTATGTCCAATAGAAACACCAGAAGGTCCAAATATAGGATTAATAAATTCATTATCAGTTTATGCAAAAATAAACAAATATGGCTTTTTAGAAACTCCATATAGAAAGGTATCAAAAGGAATTGTAACTAATAAAATATGTTATTTATCAGCAATAGAAGAATATGAATATATAATAGCTCAAGCTAATACCAATATAAACGAAAAAAATAAATTTACAGAAGATTTAATAACTTGCAGAAGCAAAGGAGAATCAGGATTATTTCATCCTAATAAAATTGATTATATGGATGTTTCAACTCAACAAATTGTATCAGTAGGAGCATCTTTAATACCTTTTTTAGAACATGATGATGCAAATAGAGCATTAATGGGTGCTAACATGCAAAGACAAGCAGTTCCTACTTTAAAAGCAGAAAAACCATTAATAGGAACTGGAATGGAAAGATGTGTAGCTAAAGATTCAGGAGCAATGATAATTTCAAAAAGAAATGGAAAAGTTCAATATGTCGATGCATCTAAAATAGTAATAAAATCAAAAGAAAAAAATAATATAGATGAATTAGGAATAGATATTTACAACTTAACTAAATATGCAAGATCAAATCAAAACACATGTATAAATCAAACCCCATGTGTAAAAATTAATGAAAAAGTATTAAAGGGTGATATATTAGCTGATGGCACATCTACAGATTTAGGAGAACTGGCATTAGGTCAAAATTTAAGAGTAGCATTTATGCCATGGAATGGATATAACTTTGAAGATTCAATATTAATATCAGAAAAAGTAGTTAAAGAAAATAGATTTACAACTATACATATACAAGAACTAGCATGTATTTCTAGAGATACAAAATTAGGATCTGAAGAAATAACATCAGATATCCCAAATATAGGAGAGCATGCATTATCAAAATTAGATGAATCAGGAATAATATACATAGGAGCTGAAGTAAAAGAAAATGACATATTAGTCGGAAAAGTCACTCCAAAAGGGGAAACTCAACTGACACCAGAAGAAAAATTATTAAGAGCAATTTTTGGAGAAAAAGCATCTGATGTAAAAGATTCTTCTTTAAGAGTGCCAAACGGTATAGTAGGGACAGTAATAGACATACAAATATTTACAAGAGATGGTGTAAAAAAAGACAAAAGAACCATAGAAATTGAAAAGTCAAATATAGAAAAATCAAAAAAAAATTTATTAGAAAAATTTAATATTTTAAAAAAAAATATATTAAAAATTTTTTGTAAAATTATAAAAATAAAAAATGTAAAAGAAACAGAAATAACAAAAATTATAAAAAAAAACTTTTTTAAAAAAAATATAAATACTAAAAAAAAGAATCAAATAAAAATTTTACTAGAAAAATATAAAAAAATAAAAAAAGAACTAAAAAAAAATATAAACATAACTAAAAAAAAAATACTAAAAGGAGACGATTTAGCACCTGGAATTTTAAAAGTGGTAAAAGTATATCTAGCAGTAAAAAGACAAATACAAGTCGGGGACAAAATGGCTGGAAGGCATGGAAATAAAGGAGTAATATCAAAAATAAATCCTATAGAAGATATGCCTTATGATAAATTTGGACATCCAATAGATATAGTTTTAAATCCTCTTGGAGTGCCATCAAGAATGAACATAGGTCAAATATTAGAAACACATCTTGGAATGGCTGCTAAGGGAATAGGAAATAAAATAAAAAAAATGTTAAAAAATAAAAAACATATAAATAAAATAAAAAAATATATACAAAAAATATTCAACGTTGGAAAAAATATACAACAAAAAATAAATTTTGACAAATTTTCAGACATAGAAATATTAAATTTAGCAAAAAATTTTACAAAAGGAATGCCAATATCTACCCCAGTTTTTGATGGAGCTACAGAAAAAGAAATAAAAAAAATGTTAAAATTAGCTGATTGTCCAAAATCAGGACAAATAAAATTATTTGATGGAAAAACTGGAGAACAATTTGAAAGACCTGTAACAGTAGGATATATGTATATGTTAAAATTAAATCACTTAATAGATGATAAAATGCATGCAAGATCCACTGGATCATATAGTTTAATTACACAACAACCATTAGGAGGAAAAGCTCAATTTGGAGGTCAAAGATTTGGAGAAATGGAAGTATGGGCATTAGAAGCATATGGTGCATCTCATACGCTTCAAGAAATGTTAACAGTAAAATCAGATGATGTAAACGGAAGAACAAAAATATACAAAAACATTGTAGATGGCAATTATAAAATGAACCCAGGAATGCCTGAATCATTTAATGTTTTATTAAAAGAAATAAGATCCTTGGGTATAAATATTGAATTAGAAAATAAATAAAAAATTCACTAAATTTTTTTAAAAACAATTAATTAATGTGTTTATACTAATAGAGAACATATTTTGAAAAATTTACTAAAATTTTTAAAAGGAAAAACAAAAACTATAGAATTTGATTCTATAAAAATTTCATTATCTTCTCCTGATGTTGTAAGATCATGGTCATTTGGAGAAGTAAAAAAACCTGAAACTATAAACTATAGAACATTCAAACCAGAAAGAGAAGGATTATTTTGTGCAAAAATTTTTGGACCTGTAAAAGATTATGAATGTTTATGCGGAAAATATAAAAGATTAAAACACAGAGGAGTAATATGCGAAAAATGTGGGGTAGAAGTTACAAAAAGTAAAGTTAGAAGAGATAGAATGGGGCATATAGAATTAGCATCTCCAATAGCACATATTTGGTTCTTAAAATCTTTACCATCAAGAATAGGATTATTACTTAATATACCATTAAAAGACATAGAAAAAGTATTATATTTTGAATCATATATAGTAATAAATTCTGGAAATACGAATTTAAAAAAAAAACAAATATTGTCTGAAGAACAATATATAAATTCAATAAAAGAGTTTGGAAATGATTTTGTCGCAAACATGGGAGCTGAAGCAATTCAAACATTATTAAAAAATATAAATTTGAAGAAGATATCTTTAAAATTACGAAAAAAATTTAAAAACATTAATTCTGATAATAAAAGAAAAAAAATTTCTAAAAGAATAAAATTAATAGACTCATTTTTGCAATCTGATAATAAACCAGAATGGATGATTTTTAATGTACTACCAGTATTACCCCCAGATTTAAGACCATTAGTACCATTAGATGGAGGAAGATTTGCAACATCTGATTTAAACGATTTATATAGAAGAGTAATAAATAGAAACAACAGATTAAAAAGATTATTAGAATTATCTGCTCCAGAAATAATAGTAAGAAATGAAAAAAGAATGTTACAAGAAGCAGTAGATGCTTTATTAGATAATGGAAGAAGAGGAAAAGCAATCATAGGATCTAATAAAAGACCTTTAAAATCATTAGCAGACATGATAAAAGGAAAGCAAGGAAGATTTAGACAAAATTTATTAGGAAAACGTGTTGACTATTCAGGAAGATCTGTAATAACAGTTGGTCCATATTTAAAACTTAATCAATGCGGTCTTCCAAAAAAAATGGCTTTAGAACTTTTTAAACCATTTATATATGGAAAATTAGAATCTAAAGGATTAGCTAATACAATAAAATCTGCAAAAAAAATGGTAGAAAGAGAAGATCCAATAGTTTGGGACATATTAGATAAAGTAATAAAAAAACATCCTATTTTATTAAACAGAGCGCCAACATTACACAGATTAGGAATACAAGCATTTCAACCAATCTTGATAGAAGGAAAAGCTATTCAATTACATCCATTAGTATGTGCTGCATATAATGCTGATTTTGATGGAGATCAAATGGCTGTACACATTCCTCTTACGATACAAGCACAAAAAGAAGCATCATCATTAATGATGTCTACAAAAAATGTTTTATCACCAGCAAACGGTGAACCAATAATAGTTCCTTCTCAAGATGTTGTTTTAGGATTATATTATATGACAAGAGAAAAAATAAATTCTAAAGGAGAAGGATCTATTTTAACAGGATCTGATGAAGCAGAAAGACTATATTATTCTGACAAAGCGTCATTACATGCAAAAGTTAAAGTAAGAATTTTTGAATATAAAAAAACAGAAAACAAAAATTTTAAAAAAAATGTTAGCATAATAAATACTACAATAGGAAGATCTATTTTATGGAAAATAATACCAAAAGGGTTATCTTTTTCATTAATAAACAAAACATTAGAAAAAAAATCAATTTCTGAAATATTAAATATATGTTATAGAACCTTAGGAACAAAAAAAACAGTAATATTAGCAGATCAAATAATGTATACAGGATTTAAATATGCTGCAAAATCCGGATCATCAGTAGGAATAGATGATATGGTGATACCAAAAGAAAAATATGACATTATATCTGATGCTGAAACAGAAGTTTCAGAAATACAAGAACAATTTCATTCAGGATTAGTAACCGCAGGAGAAAGATATAACAAAGTTATAGACATATGGTCAAATGCAAATGAAAAAGTTTCTAAAGCTATGATGAAAAATTTATCAATAGAAAAAATACTAAATAAAAATGGAAAATTAAAAAAACAAATATCATTTAACAGTATTTTTATTATGGCTGACTCAGGAGCAAGAGGATCCGCTGCTCAAATAAGACAATTAGCAGGTATGAGAGGACTAATGGCTAAACCAGATGGATCTATAATAGAAACTCCGATAATAGCAAATTTTAGAGAAGGTCTTAACGTACTACAATATTTTATATCCACTCATGGGGCTAGAAAAGGATTAGCTGACACTGCATTAAAAACAGCGAATTCTGGATATTTAACTAGAAGATTAGTAGATGTTGCGCAAGATTTAGTAATTACAGAAAATGATTGCAAAACTAAAGATGGAATGTCTATTTTTATAACAATAGAAAATGGAGAAATAAAAGAATATTTAAGAGATAAAGTTTTAGGAAGAGTAATTTCAGAAAATATAAAAACACCTAAAACTAACAAAATTTTAATAAAAAAAAATACTTTATTAAATGAAAATTTATGCAAAAAATTAGAAAAATATTCTATCAATAAAATAAAAGTTAGAACAGTAGTAAAGTGTGAAACTGAATTTGGTGTATGTGCTCAATGTTATGGAAGGGATTTATCAAGAGGTAAACTAGTAAATAAAGGAGAAGCAATTGGAGTTATAGCTGCACAATCTATAGGTGAACCAGGAACTCAACTTACTATGAGAACTTTTCACATCGGAGGAGCTGCTTCTAGATTAGTAACAGAGTCTAGTATAAAAATAAAAAGTTCTGGAATAATAAATTTACATAACGCAAAAACAGTTAAAAAAAAAAATGGTAATATAATAATTATTTCTAGAAACGTAGAGCTAAGAATAACTGATAAATATGGAAGAATAAAAGAAAATCACAAAATACCATATGGTGCTATATTAAAAAAATATAATAATAAAAAAGTAAATTCAGGAGAAATTGTAGCACAATGGGATCCTCATTCAATACCGATAATTTCTGAAATAAATGGATATGTAAAATTTTCAGAAATAATAGAAGGTCAAAGTGTAATTAAACAAACAGATGAATTAACAGGATTATCTTATATAAAAGTATTAGATACTTCTGAAAGAACGATTATAGGAAAAGATTTAAGACCATCAATAAAAATTATAAATAAAAATAAAAAAGACATACAAGAAAATAATGCAAAAAACAATTATAAATATTTTTTACCTGGTAAATCAATAATACAATTTGAAAATAATGAAAAAATATATTCTGGAGATGTAATAGCAAAAGTGCCTCAAGAATCTAGTGTAACTAAAGACATTACTGGAGGATTACCTAGAGTCGCGGATTTATTTGAAGCAAGAAAATCAAAAGAGTTAGCTATATTAGCAGAAATAAGTGGAAAAATATCTTTTGGAAAAGAAACAAAGGGTAAAAGAAGACTAATAATTACTTCAAAAAATAAAAAAAAATTATACGAAGAAATGATACCTAAATGGAGGCAACTTAATGTTTTTGAGGGAGAAATAGTAGAAAAAGGAGATATAATTTCAGATGGAACAGAATCTCCGCATGACATATTAAGATTAAGAGGAGTAATATCTGTTACTAAATATATAATAAATGAAGTTCAAGAAGTATATAAATTACAAGGTGTAAAAATAAATGATAAACATATAGAAGTTATAATTAGGCAAATGTTAAGAAAAGCTACTATATTAAATCCAGGAGATTCAAAATTTTTACATGAAGAACAAGTAGAGTATTCAAAAATAGTTTTAGAAAATAAAATCTTAAAGAAAAAAAATAAAAAAACAGCAACATTTAATAGAAATTTATTAGGAATAACAAAAGCATCTTTAGCAACAGAATCTTTTATTTCTGCTGCATCATTTCAAGAAACTACTAGAGTTTTAACAGAATCTTCAATATCTGGCAAAAAAGATGAGTTGAGAGGTTTAAAAGAAAATGTAATAGTTGGAAGATTAATACCTGCTGGTACAGGATATAAATATCATAAAAAAAGAGCTAAACTAATAGAAAAAAGAAAAAATCAAATTAAACAATCAAAAAAAAATATTACCACTGTAGAAGAAGCTTCAGCTAATTTATCAGAAATGTTAAATTCTAATTTATAAATTTTGTATAAACATAATTAAAAATATTTTATTAAACGTTTTTATAAATAATTTATAAAATATTAAATTTTATAAAAAAAATAAAAAACTGAATTAAATAATTTAAAAATATAAATGTTAAAAAATTATATATTATTATAATTGTATAACTATAATAGTTATAATAAAAATTCTAATAAAAATAAAAAAAATAAAAAATAAAAATTTTAAAAGATTACATTATTTTTTTAAAATTATTATTAACAAAATTTAAAATACATAATTAAGGAAAATTAATGAATAAAGCTGAATTAATAAAAGCAGTTGCAGAAAAAACTTCACTAACTAAATCTCAAACAAAAAATACATTAGAAACTACATTACAAATAATTACACAATCTTTAAAACAAGGAAAAACAGTGCAAATAGTTGGATTTGGAACTTTTAAAGTTAATCAAAGATCAGAAAGAATAGGAAGAAATCCACAAACAGGAGAAGAAATAAAAATTGCAGCTACTAGAGTTCCAGCTTTTGTTTCAGGAAAAGCATTAAAAAACGCTGTAAAAAAATAATATTATTTATAAAAGATTATTATTTATAAAAATAAAATATATAGAAAAATTTTTAAACAAAAACATTTTTTAAAATAAAAAAAATAAAATATTATATAAAAATATTGTAATATTAATTTTATTAATATAAATTTTTTACAATATTTAAACAAAACTATTAAAACTGAAATATTCAAAAATTTTCAGTTTTAATAGTTAAAATTAAAGTATTTTTAAACATAAAAAATAAAATATTTAAATGAACAAAAAAATTAAATTTTATTTCTCAAATTTTTTGTAGCTAATATCATATTTTTTAGAGATATTTTTACTTCTTTCCAATTTCTAGTTTTTAACCCACAATCTGGATTAATCCACAAATTTTCTATATTAAATATCTTTATATATTTTTTTATAGTATCGTATATGTTCGAAACACTTGGAATATTAGTTGTATGTATATCATATACACCAGGTCCTATCCCATTAGGGTATTTAATATTTTTAAAGCAATCTAATAATTTTAAATGAGATTTAGAAGATTCTATAGTTATTACATCAGCATCTAACTTAATTATAGAATCTATAATGTTATTAAAATTAGAATAACACATATGTGTATGTATTTGAGTTTCATCATTTACAACAGATGAACTTAATTTGAAAGCATCAATCGCCCAAGACAAATATGATTTTATATATTTTTTTCTTAATGGTAAACCTTCTCTAAAAGCTGGCTCATCAATTTGAATAATTTTTATTCCAGCATTTTCTAAATCTTTTACTTCTTTTCTAATAGCAATAGCAATTTGTTTAGAGATAATATCTTTTGATAAGTCTTCCCTACAAAATGACCATAGTAAAATAGTTACAGGACCAGTTAGCATCCCTTTAACTAATTTTTTAGTCTTAGATTGAGCATATTTAGTCCATTTTATAGTTATCGGTTTTTTTCTAGAAACATTATCAAATATTATAGGAGGTTTTACACATCTAGAGCCATAACTTTGAACCCACCCAAATTCTGTAAATAAAAATCCTTCTAAATGTTGACCAAAATATTCTACCATATCATTTCTTTCAGGTTCACCATGTACTAATACATCTAATCCTAAATTTTCTTGTTCGAGAATAACATTTTTTATATATTTTTTTATTTCAAAATTATATTTTTTTAAATCTATTTTATTGTTTTTAAATTTTAATCTAATGTTTCTTAACTCTTTTGTCTGAGGAAAAGATCCTATAGTAGTAGTAGGTAGAATTGGTATTTTTAAATTTTTAATTTGTTGTTTTATTCTAAATTCATAAGTACTTTTTCTTACCAAATCATTTTTTTTTATATAAACATTTTTTCTTTTATTATATACATCACTATTATAAAAAAAATTTTTTTTTGTAAAAAAATTTTTATTAAAATTTTTTAAACACTTTTTTAATAAATATAATTCTTTGCATTTTTGTATTGCAAAAGAAAATTTTTTTAAAACAGATTTTTTTATTTTTGTTTCTACAGATATATCAATTGGCACATGCATTAGAGAACAAGAAGTACTTATAAAAAAATTTCTTTTAAAATTTTTTATGAAACATATTTCATTATATATTTTTTGTAAATCTGCTTTCCATATATTTCTGCCATTTATCACACCTAAAGATATACAAATATCTTTAGACAACATTTTTATTAAATTTTGTAAATTATTTTTTTCACTAACACAATCTATATGTATACCATCAATAGGAATATTTTTTATAATATCTATATTATGTGATATACTACCAAAATAAGTAGTTAACAATATTTTTAAATTTTTATTATTTAAATAATTATATGCATATATAAAAGATTCTAACCATTTTTTTGAAATATCTAAAACCAATATTGGTTCATCTATTTGTACCCATTTTATATTTCTTTTATTAAACTCTGATAAAATATTTTTATATATAGGTAAAATTTTATCTAATAATTCTAACTTATCAAATACTGTATTATTATCTCTTTTTCCTAACCATAAATAACTAATTGGTCCTAATAAAATTGGTTTAATATTATTAAAATTTAAGTTTATAGCTTCATCAACTTCTTCTAATATTTGTTTCCAAGAAAATTTAAAATATGTATTTTTATTAAATTCTGGAACTATATAATGATAATTTGTATTGAACCACTTAGTCATTTCAGACGAACATGCAAAATTATTTTTTGAATTATAGCCTCTAGCAATTCCAAATAAAGTGTCTATATCAACTTTATTATTTACATTTCTATGTCTTGTAGGTATATTTCCAACCATCATACTATTATTTAATACATGATCATACCAAGAAAAATCTCCAACACATAAAAAATCTAAACATGCAGATTTTTGAATTTTTAAATTATTTTTTCTTATTTTTCTTCCTACAGAAAATAATTCATCTTTACTTATCTCATTATTCCAATATTTTTCTTGAGCAATCTTTAACTCTCGATTAGGACCTATTCTTGGAAAACCCAATATATGACTAAAAATGTTCATCAAATAAATTCTCTTATACAAACAAAATATATTTTATATAAATTTAAATATCAAATTTATAATATTTGACATGTTATAAACTATATAAACAACTTTATAAAAAATATTAAAAGATAATAATATTATTATATCATTTTTATAAAAACATTACATACAATGTTAATTATAAACTACGTATATATTGTACATTAAAAAGTAAATGACATAAAATTTTATAAAAATATTATTAAAATATTAACTTTTTATTTTTAGTTTCATCTTTTTCATAGCAATTTTTTCAATTTGTCTAACTCTTTCAGCAGAAATGCCATAATAATCTGCTAAATTTTGTAAAGTTTTTTTTTTATTATTATATAACCATCTAGAAGTTATTATATTTTTACTTCTTTTGTCTAAACTCAACAATGCATTATTAAGTTTTCTTATATTATATTTAAAAAAATCATTTTTTTCCAAAATATTTGCAAAATTTGAATTTTTATCTTTTAAATAAGATGATACTAATCTAAATTTCGTATGATTTTCATCTTCTTTACATGAAGAAAGATTAAAATTTAAATCCTTAGACAACATTCTATTTTCCATTTCTTTTACATCATTTGATGTAACTCCTAATTCTTTAGCAACAGTTTCTATTTCATATTTATTAAACCACCCGAGTCGTTTTTTATTCTTTCTTAAATTAAAAAATAATTTTCTTTGAGCTTTTGTAGTAGCTATTTTAACTATTCTCCAATTTTTTAAAACATATTCATGTATTTCTGATTTTATCCAATGTACAGCAAAAGATATTAGTCTAACACCAATTTCTGGATTAAATTTTTTTACTGCTTTCATTAATCCAATATTACCTTCTTGGATTAAATCAGATTGCAACAAACCATATCCTAAATAATTTCTTGAAATATGTACAACAAATCTTAAATTAGATAATATTAAATTTTTAGCAGCAACTAAATCACTATTATGATAGAATAAATTTGAAAAATGTTTTTCTTTTTTTCTTGAAATAACAGGAAAAGAAAAAACTACGTTTATATAAGAATTTAAACTTCCTAAAGAACCATAAGAAATAGCATCAATAATTTTTAACATTTAATTACCTAAATTATAAAAATTTTAGTTTAAAAAAATAAAAAATAAAATATTAATATAAAAAAATTATTATATTATTATATAACTTATATATATAAAAAATAAAAATACATATTATGTATATAAATACAAAAATTACTCTAATATAGATTTAACAAAATTTTTGCTATCAAATTTATGCAAATCTTCTTTATTTTCTCCAGTACAAATATATCTTATTGGAATGTTAAATTTATTAGAAACATTAAAAATCATACCACCTTTAGATGTTCCATCCAATTTAGTAAAAATTGTACCTGTAACATTTATTGCATCATTAAATACTTTAGTTTGTTTTATAACATTATGACCACTAGAAGAATCTACTACTAAAATTATTTCATCAGGATAATTTTTATCTATTTTTTTCGTAACGCGAACAATTTTTTTAAGTTCAGATATAAAATTTTTATTATTATGTAATCTACCAGAAGTATCTGCTATTAACACTTCTATATGTTTGTTCTTAGCGGATTGTATAGCATCAAAAATAACAGATGCTGCATCAGCTTTATAATGTTGAGACACTAAAGGTACAGATATTTTTTTAGAAATTATTTTTAATTGTTCTATTGCAGCCGCCCTAAAAGTATCTCCTGCAGCTATCATAACAGATTTTCCTTGATTTTTATATTTCCATGCTAATTTTCCAACAGTCGTTGTTTTTCCAACACCATTAACTCCTACTACTAAAATTAAAAAAGGATATTTTTTTTTAATCTTTAAATTATTGTTATAAGAAACTTTTAATATTTTCAATAATTGAGTTTTTAACATATCTAAAACAATCTTTTCATCCAAAATATTTTTTTTACAAATTTCTTTATTTAAATTAGAAATTATTTTTTTAGAAGTATTAAACCCGACATCACATAATAATAAATTTTCTTCTAACTTTTTCAAAAATTTTTTATTAATTTTTACATTATCTTTAAAAAATATTTCTTTTATTTTTGAACTAATTTTTTTTTTAGTATTATATAATTTTTCTTTAAATATGTTAAAAATACTTTTATTTTTATCTAAATGTAGTTTATTTTTTTTTTCATGTAACTTATCTATAGATGAAAATTTTTTATAATTCTTATGGTTTTTATCATAAAAATTTTTTCTTTTATCATTATTTATTTTATTATTATTTTTTAAATTATTATACTTATCATCTGATTTTTTACAAACTTTTTTTTTTTAAAACTACTTAATATCCAAGAAACAAAACTATTATTTTTACTCTTTGACATATTTTATTCTCATTTCTATAATATTGAATTGAATAATTTTATTAACAGATATTCATAAAATTATATAATAACATTTTTACATTATAAAAAATATAAATCAAATATATTAATAATATTGTTGCATATAATATGAAAATAATATCAGGAAAATTTAAATCTAGAAATATAATAATAAACAAAAAAAATAAAGTAAGACCAACAACAAATTTAATGAAAAAAGTTCTATTTGAATGGTTATCAAAATATATAAAGAAATCAAAATGTTTAGATTGTTTTTGTGGAAGCGCATCACTGAGCATAGAAGCAATATCTAGAAATGCTAAATGTGTAACTTCATTAGAAAAAAATTTTTATTTATATAAAAATATATTAAAAAATATAAAAAAATTGTCTATAAAAAATATAAATGTAATAAATGTAAATGCATTAAAATGGTTAAATAGATATGGAAAACCATATGATATAATATTTTTAGATCCTCCATTTAACAATAATATTATAAACAACATTATAATTTTATTGAAAAAAAATAATTGGACAAAAAAAAATACTATTGTTTATTTAGAAAATATAAAAAAAAAAAATATATATATTCCTAAAAATTGGAAAAATATAAAAAAAAAAAATATAGGTCAAACAATTGGTAAACTATATTTAGTTAAAAATTAACTAAACGAAAATAAAAAATATAAAATATAGGAAACAATTTTATGGAAATAAAAAAATTAAATTTATTTAAAGTAACTATAGAAAATTTTTTAAAAGAACCATCAAAATATTTGAAAAAAACAAAAAAAAAAACAATACTAATATTAGAAAAAAACGCTCCCAAAACATACATAATAAATAATTATATATTAAAAAAAATTTTTAAAAAAATAAAAATATATAAAAAAAAAATAGATAATGATATTTCTAAAAAAATTATATCAATTGAAAAATTTAACTCAAAAAATAAAATACAAAACAAATTTGCAATGTATAAAAATTGGAATCCAGATAAAAATTTTATTAAAAAAGCTGCCATGTGGGGAATAGAAATAAAAAAAAAAGTATCTAGAAGTGAATTAAATTTATTTATAGATTATTGGAAAGCAGAAGGAAGAATATTACACCATATTCAATGGGAACAAAAATTAGCATATAGTTTAAAAATAACAAGAGCATCAAAACATAATAAAAACATATCTAAATCTAATAAAATTTATATAAAAAAAAATTATATTCCAGATGGTTTTAGAGACAAATAATGAAAAATAATACCATTAATTTTTTAAAAAGATTAAAAAAAATAATTCCTAAACATATAAAACCAAAATTTAAAAATGACAAAGATTTGCTATCATGGAATCAAGAACAGGGAATAATTTCTTCAAAATCTATATTAAAAAAAAATAAAATTATGAAAATAAAAAAAACATTTAAAAAATCTGGAATAAAAGCATTATATACTAAATGTTCATTTAAAAACTATATTATAAAACACAAAGGGCATGAAAGAGTTTTAAATGCAGCAAAAAAATATGCAAAAAACTTTAATAATCATGTATCTAGTTTTATTTTTTCGGGTAATCCTGGAACCGGTAAAAATCATCTTGCTTCTGCTATTGGAAATTATTTAATATTAAAAGGAAAAAGTGTGCTTATAGTAACGGTAGCAGATTTAATGTCTAATATGAAAGAAACATTCAACGGATCAAGTAATTTGACAGAAGAGAATTTATTGAATAAATTAAGTACAGTAGATTTATTAATGATAGATGAAATTGGTATGCAAACAGAATCTAAATATGAAAAAGTAGTCATTAATCAAATAGTAGATAGAAGATCTTCATCAAAAAGATCTACAGGAATGTTATCTAATTTAAATCATAATGGTATGAAAACATTATTAGGAGAAAGAGTAATAGACAGAATGAGAATAGGAAAAAGTTTATGGTTAAATTTTGAATGGAAAAGTTATAGAAAATATATATAAAACAAATTATTTATTAATTCTGGACACATATTTTAAATATCTAGTATCTATTTTAATGATATCATTAATTTTAATAAAAGACGGTACAACAATTTTTAGATTTGTTTTAAACACAGCTAATTTATTTTTATAACTTACACTATTATCAGAACAATGTTCAAATCTAACAACTCTTAAATGAATAAAATTTTTTATTACTACAGATATAAGTTTTTTATTCCATAATAATCCAAAATATTTTTTTCCAGGTACTAAAAATACTAAAATATTTTTTATATTATCTTTTTCTATAAAAATTTCATTATAATTTTTTAAATTAATAAAATAAAAAATATTTTCAGATCTGTATAAAAAAGAAATTTCTATATTTTCTATATCTGCTATTTTAAAATTTTCATTCGATCTAAAAGTTTTTTCTATTAATTTATTATTTATTAAATTTCTCATTTTAATTCTAACAAAAGATTGCCCTTTTCCAGGTTTAACAAAATCACTACGCTCAATGTTAAAAGGCACATTATTAAAAACTATTTTTAATCCATTTTTTAAACTATTACTATTACAAAATATCATAAAATTATACATTACTCATTTTTATTTTTTCAAAAAAAATATTTAATTTTTGTAAAACTTATCCTTAGAAAAATTATTTCTAAGGATAAGAAAATGTTAAAATACAATTAATTCTATAATAATAAAAAAATTATAAAAATATTAATTACATCATACCGCCCATTCCACCCATTCCACCCATTCCACTATTTGGTTGAGAATGACTGTTTAAATCAGATTTATCTTCTTTAGGTAAATCAGTTACCATACATTCTGTAGTAATCATCAATCCTGCTACTGAAGCAGCATATTGCAAAGCTGACCTAGTAACTTTAGTTGGATCTAATATTCCAAACTTTATCATATCACCATATTTATGAGTAGCAGCATTATACCCATAATTATGTTTACCATCTTTTACATTATTTGCCACTACAGAAGGTTCTTCTCCTGAATTAGATACTATTTGACGTAATGGAGCTTCCATAGCGCGGACTGCAACACGTATTCCAACATTTTGATCTTCATTATCACTTAACATCTTAGAAATTTTTTCAGCTACACGAACTAATGCTACTCCTCCTCCTGGTACTACTCCTTCTTCAACAGCAGCTCTAGTAGCATGTAAAGCATCTTCTACTCTTGCTTTTTTCTCTTTCATTTCTACTTCAGTAGCTGCTCCAACTTTTAATACCGCAACTCCTCCTGAAAGTTTAGCTAATCTTTCATTTAATTTTTCTTTATCATAATCAGAAGTAGACTCTTGTATTTCTTTTCTAATTTGTAAAACTCTATTTTTTATATTTTTCTTATTTCCTAAACCACCAATTATAGTAGTAGTTTCTTTAGTTATCACTACTCTTTTAGCTTGACCTAAATCTTCTATAGATGTTTTTTCTAAATCCATAGCAAGCTCTTCAGAAATCACTGAACCATTAGTTAAAATAGCAATGTCTTGCAACATAGATTTTCTTCTATCTCCAAAACCAGGGGCTTTTACAGCAGCTATTTTAACTATTCCTCTCATAGAATTTACTACTAAAGTAGCTAAAGCTTCCCCTTCTAAGTCTTCTGATATTATTAACAATGGCTTTCCTGATTTAGCTATAGCTTCTAATATAGATAATAATTCTCTTACATTAGATATTTTTTTATCTACCATTAAAATATAAGGATTTTCTAATTCAACTATACCTGATTCAGTTTTGTTAATAAAATAAGGAGATAAATATCCTCTATCAAATTGCATTCCTTTTACAACTTCTAATTCATTTTGTAATCCTGTTCCTTCTTCAACAGTAATTACACCATCGTTTCCAACTTTTTCCATTGCTTCAGAAATTAAAGCACCCACTTTTTCATCAGCATTAGCTGATATTGTACCAACTTGTGTAATAGCTTTTGAATCAGAACATGGAACAGACAATTTTCTTAATTCATTTACAGCATTTATAACAGCTTTATCTATACCTCTTTTTAAATCCATAGGATTCATACCAGAAGCAACAGCTTTCAATCCTTCATTTACTATTGCTTGAGCCAATAAAGTAGCTGTTGTAGTACCATCACCAGCAGCATCATTTGCTTTAGATGCTACTTCTTTAACCATCTGAGCACCCATATTTTCAAATTTATCTTCTAACTCTATTTCTCTCGCAACAGATACACCATCTTTAGTTATACTTGGAGCTCCGAAAGATTTGTCTAAAATAACATTTCTACCTTTTGGTCCTAAAGTTACTTTAACAGCATCAGCTAATACATTAACACCATTAAGCATTTTTATTCTAGCTTCATTACCAAATTTTACATCTTTAGCTGCCATATAAAAATTTCCTTTTAGCAATTTTGTTAAAAATAAAATACAGTGTTCTAAAATTTTTTTAAGAATATTATTTATTCTATAATTGCAAGAATATCACTTTCAGTTAAAATTAATACTTCTTTATTATCAATTTTTTCTGTTTTCGCGCCATATCCTTCATTAAAAATTACTATATCACCTATTTTAACATCTAAAGGTTTTACTTTTCCATTTTCTAAAATACGACCTTTACCTACAGCAATAACTACACCTCTGGAAGATTTTCCTGCAGAAGATCCAGTTAATACTATTCCTCCAGCAGATTTAGATTCTTTTTTTTTTCTCTCAACTATAACACGATCATGTAATGGACGAATTTTCATTTTTTTAAATACCTTATTTTATAATAAAATAATATATTATTTTTAAAAATTTTATAAGTATTTTATTTCTTAAAATTATATATATGTATTATATCATTTACTTTCAAGTAAAAATTTTATATTTTATAAATATATTTTATATATAAAAAATAAATTAGTTGACTTTTATAAATTTATTGCAAATAATTATATTTAATACGCCCGGATAGCTCAGTTGGTAGAGCAGTGGACTGAAAATCCCCGTGTCGGTGGTTCGATTCCGCCTTCGGGCATATTATTTTTATATTTTATTCATTATTTCCCAAAACAAAAATTTGAAAATATAGATTCTAACAAATCATTTTTATAAAATTTTCCAACTATATTATCCAAAAATCCTCTAGATACGTTTAAATTTTCAGACAAAATTTCTAAATTATTAAATTTTTTAAAATGTTTTTTAGAATAAACTAAATGAGATAAAGATCTTTTTATTAAATTAATATGTCTAATTCTAGATAAAAAAATATTTTTAGAAAAATTTTTAAACAATAATTTTTTTTTTAAAAATTTTAACAATAATTTTATACCAATATTTTTTTTAGCAGATACATGTATATAAGCAATATTTTTAATTATTTTTATATTAGGATAAACATTTCTTAAATCACATTTATTAAAAACTACTACATAATATATATTATTTGTATTTAAATACTTTATTATTTTTATATTAAAAATATTTTTTTTAAAATCATGTATATTATTATAATCTGTTAATAACAATACACAATTAGATTTTCTTATTTCTTTCCATGCCTTTGTAATTCCTATTTCTTCTATTTTATTCTTAGAATTATTTATTCCTGCAGTATCTGAAATACTAAAATTTATACCATCGAAAGAAAAACTATCCACTACAATGTCTCTTGTAGTACCGCTAAATGCTGTAACTATTGATCTTTCATTAGACAAAATAGCATTAAATAAACTAGATTTTCCTACATTAGGAACTCCTGTTATAACTATTTTAATACCATTTTTTAATAAATTATTTTTTTTTAATTTTTTATTTTCTTTTTTTAAAATATTTATTATTTTATCTATTTCTTTCAAAATAAAATTATTAATATTAATATTATATTCTTCTTCAGAATTTAAAATAATTTCAATATTTGTAATAATTTTTATTATTTTTTTGGATAACTTATTTATATAAATAGAATAATTTCCATTTACAGAATTTAAAGAAGAAATTAAAGTAGTCTTAGAATTTGCATTTATTAAATCATCTATTCCTTCTGCTTGAACTAAATCCATTTTATTATTAAAAAATGATCTTTTAGAAAATTCTCCGTTTTCTGCAATTCTAACATCTTCTATCAACAAAATATTTTTTAACAAAATATTTACTAAAATAGGACTTCCATGACATTGCAGTTCTAAAACATCTTCTCCTGTAAAAGAGCTGGGTTTTTCATATCTTATAACTATTCCTTTATCTATTATTTTACTATCTACAACACTAAAAAAACTTAAATAATGTGCATATCTAGGTTTTGGGACTTTTTTAAGAATCTTATTACAAATTTCTAAAATTTTATTACCAGAGATTCTTAGTACAGCAACACCTGATATTCCATATGGCGTAGCTAAAGCTACTATAGTATCTTGAATATACATATAATAAAAAATTTTCCAAAATATATGTTAAATAATAAAATATTAAAATTTAAATTTTTTATAAATTATTTTTTGTTGTACTATTGTTAATATATTACTGATTATATAGTATAAGACTAAACCGGATGGGAACCATAAGAAAAATATAGTAAAAAATATTGGCATTATATGCATTATCTTCTGTTGAAATGTATCTAAACTACTATCACTCTCAGAATCATTTTGCATAAAAAATGTAGTTATTCCCATTAATATTGGTAAAATAAAAAAAGGATCTTTGTCAGACAAATCTTTTATCCAAAATATAAATGGAGAATGTCTTAGTTCCACAGATTCAACAATTACATAATATAAAGAAAGAAATATTGGCATTTGAATTATAACAGGCAAGAAACTTCCTATTGGATTAATATTATTTTCTTTATATAAATTCATTATTTCTTTACTTAAAAAATTCTTATTGTCTTTATATTTTTTTTTCAAAAAACTTATTTTTTTTTGAATTTTTTTCATTTTTTCAACTTCAACATACTGAATTTTAGAAATTGGATACATTATAAATTTTATAATACAAGTAATTGCAATTATAGAAACACCCCAATTATTAAAAATATTATTTAAATAAGACAAAAATTCAAATAATGGTTGAGACAAAAACCATAAAAATCCATAATCTATGGTATAATATAAACTATCTGAAATTTCTAACATTTCTTTCTTTATTTTAGGACCAATCCATAATTTAGAACAAATTTGTTTATTTTCATAAGAATTAATATTAAATGGTTCTGTTTGATATCCAATTAAAACATCTCTATAATTCACTCTATCTAAAAATATTTTATTTTTTATAAAATTATCAGGTATCCAAGCAGATACAAAATATGGCTGAATCATAGCTATCCATTTGTTGTTAGAAAAGTCAGAAACATAATTTTTTTTAACTATATCATTAAAATTAATTTTTTCATATTTTGATTTACTGCTTGAATAAGCGGCACCTTTAAAAGTTTTAATACCAAAACTATAACTATGATGTTCTTTATCATAATTTATACTTTGAGTCAAATTTCCATATATAGAAAGATTTATTTTATTTTTAGAGTTATTAAATATATCATATTTTATTTTTACAAAATATTTCCCTCTTTCAAAAATAAAAGTCTTTATATATGATATACCATTTTTAGAAATCCATTTCATAGGAACTAATAAAAATTTATCATTATTTAATAAATGAAATTCCTTTTTTTTATTATAGCTATTATCATAATAAAAATTATTATTGTCTATACCTGACAATCCACTATTTACTTGATATATAAAATTTTTTTTTGATCTTAATAAATGTAATGGATCATAAGAATTAATATTTTCTTTATATTTTAATAAATCAGCTTTAATTATATTTCCAGTATTTTTTTCTATTGAAATATTAAAAGTATCAGTTTTTATACAAATTGTATTATCTGAATTAAAACAATTATCATCTTTTTCAAAATTTATGTTATTTATATTTTTTTTGTTAATAGAATTATGTAAAAAATTTATATTATTAAATTTATAAACAAAAAATGCTAACAAAAACAAAAAAATTAATATAAGAGTGTTCTTTATCCAATACATTTTATTCTCTCTTTTTAATAATTTTAAACATTATTAAAATATTTTAATTAATTTTTAATAAAATAATATGCAAATTATTATTATTTTTAAAAAATTAATAACAATATGATTAATTTTTTTTAAAATGTCTAGACCACAAAATATTTAAAGATTTTAGTAAATAAAAATTTTTTATATCAGACACATTATCTTTTATAATAACAACAAAATCCATATAAAATAATTTATTAATATTATATCTAAAACTTTCTCTTATTAATCTTTTGACAACATTTCTTTTATTAGAAAATTTTATAATACTAGAAGATATTCTTATTCCTAATCTAGGATAATAATAATTATTTTTTCTACTTAAAATTAAAAATTTTTTATTAAAAACTTTGTAAGATTTCTTAAAAACAAAATAAAACTGATAATTTTTTAATAATCTATATTTTTTTTTAAAAGAAAATTTTTTATGTTTTTTCATAAATTTTTTATTTAGAAGATATTGTTAATTTCAATCTTTTTTTTAATCTTCTTCTGTGCAAAATTTTTTTTCCATTTTTAGTAGACATTCTTTTTCTAAATCCATGAGATCTATTTTTTTTCAAAATTGACGGCTGATAAGTTCTTTTCATAAATATATAACTCAATATATTAAATATTTTTAATATTATATCTTAATTTTTATATATTAAAAATCCATTTAATAAAAATGTTTTATAAAAAAATCAAAATCACAAAAAATTTTTATGAAAATTTTATCAATAAAAATTAAATATTAAGTTTATAATAAAATAACATAAAAAAATGCATATATAACAAACATTCTAATGAAATAAATAAATAATTATGAAATTTATTATAAAACAAATTAATTTATTAAAAGTATTAAAACAGGCTAATTTAGTATTAGTAAAAAATAACAAAAATCCAATACTAGAAAATATACTTATAAAATTAAAAAAAAAAAAAATATTTTTAACATGTAGTAATTTAGAAACAGAACTAATTATAAAAACAAATGTAGACAAAGAAATTTGTTCAGGAAAGACTACAGTATCTGGAAAAAAATTACTGAGTATATGCAAAAGTTTTTCAAAAAATGAAAATATATTAATTGAAAAAAAAAAAAATTTCTTAATAATAAAAATAAAAAAAATTATATTTAAATTATCTACTCTGCCACACTCAGAATATCCAAAATTTACTTTATTCAAAAAATACAATAAATTTTCAATTCATGCAAAAAAATTTAAAAAAATAATTGAAAAATCATATTTTTGTATGGCAAAAAACGATGCCAGATACTATTTAAACGGATTATTTGTTATATTAAAAAATAACTATATTCAATCAGTTTCTACTGATGGATATAAAATGGCAATATCTACATATTTTCTAAAAAATGAAAACTACATAACAAATTCTGTAATAATCGCAAAAACAGGAGTATTAGAACTATTAAAAATATTAAATGAAATTTACGAAAAAATAAATATATTAATAAACAATTATCATCTAAAAATTATAACAAAAGAAATTATGTTTACTACAAAATTAATAGATGGAAATTTTCCAAATTATAGAAATTTAATAATTAAAAATCCTGACACAATAATAGAAATAAATTTAAAATTGTTAAAAAAAACTTTAAATAGAATTTCTATTCTGTCAGACTCATCCTTTTATGGCGCAAAATTTTATATAAAAAATAATACTATGAAAATAACTTCTCAAAATGAAGAATATGAGACAGCAGAAGAAAAAATATTAATAAAAAAAAATAATAATAATATTATTAAATTCAATTTAAACACAAAATATTTTTTAAATATATTACAACATATTTTTAGTGAAAAAGTATATTTATTAATTAACAAAAATTTTTCAACAATACAAATACAAGAAAAAAAAAATAGCTTGAATATTTATATGATCATGCCATTAATATTATAAAAATTTATCTATAAAAAACATAAAAAAAAGAGAAAATATATGCCAAATTCATATAATTCATCTAATATAAAAGTATTAAAAGGTTTAGACGCTGTAAAAAAAAGACCAAACATGTACATAGGAAATACAGATGATGGAAGTGGACTACATCACATGGTATTTGAAGTAGTTGATAATTCCATAGATGAAGCATTGTCTGGTTACTGTAACAAAATATTAATAAAAATGTATTTAGACAATTCTATTTCAATAGAAGACAATGGAAGGGGAATGCCTATAGATATTCATAAAGAAGAAAAAAAATCCGCAGCAGAAGTTATCATGACAGTATTACATGCAGGAGGAAAATTTGATTCTGAATCTTATAAGATATCAGGTGGTCTACACGGAGTAGGAATATCTGTAGTAAATGCACTTTCAGAAAAATTATATTTAACAATATATAGAAATGGAAAAAAATTTAAACAAACATATAAATATGGAAAACCTATAACAAATTTAAAAATAATAAAAAAAAGTAAAAAAACAGGAACAAAAATAAAATTTTTCCCAAACAAAAAAATATTTACAAACATAAAAAAATTTAATTACGAAATTCTTTATAATAGATTACAAGAATTATCATTTTTAAATTCTGGTATATCAATATATTTAGAAAATAAAAAAAAAAATATTATTAAAAAATTTTATAATAAAGGTAATATAAAAAATTTTATAAAATTTTTAAACAAAAAAGAAAATCCTATACATAAAAAAATATTTTATTTTTCAAAAAAAAAAAAAAATATAAAATTAGAAATTGCTATACAATGGAATAATAAATTTTCAGAAAAAATTTTATGTTTTACAAACAATATAAAACAAAAGGAAGGAGGTACGCATTTATCAGGATTCAAATCTTCTATTACAAGAACTATTAATAACTATATAGAAAAATCATACATTACAAAAAAAAATAAAATTGTTGCAACTGGAAATGATACTAGAGAAGGTTTAAGAGCTATTATTTTAATTTATATGCAAAATCCAAAATTTTCTTCGCAAACAAAAGATAAACTAGTATCTTCAGAAATAAAATCTTTTGTAGAATCCTCTTTAAATGAACATTTTAATGAATATTTATTAGAAAATCCTAATGATGCAAAAATTATAACAAATAAAATAATACAAGCAATAAAAACAAGAGAAGCTGCAAAAAAAGCAAGAGAAATAACTAGAAAAAAAAATACTTTAGATATATGTGCGATACCAGGAAAATTATCAGATTGCCAAGAAAAAAATCCAAAATTGTCTGAAATTTATTTAGTAGAAGGAGATTCAGCTGGGGGGTCAGCTAAACAAGGAAGAAATAGAAAAAATCAAGCAATACTACCATTAAAAGGAAAAATATTAAATGTAGAAAAATCTAAATTTGAAAAAATGCTTTCTTCAGAAGAAGTAAAAAATTTAATAACAGCTTTAGGATGTGGAATAATTGATAATGCTTTTTCTATAGAAAAACTTAGATATCATAATGTTATAATAATGACAGATGCAGATGTAGACGGATCACATATAAGAACTCTTCTACTAACATTTTTTTACAGACAAATGCCAAAAATAATAGAACACGGTCATGTTTTTATAGCACAACCTCCTTTGTATAAAATAAAATTAAAAAACAAAGAAATTTTTATAAAAGATGAAAAAACATTGAATATTTTTAAAATAAAAAATGCTTTAAAAAATTGTAAAATGTATATCACCAATCCTAAAAAAAAAAAAATAAATATAAAAAAACTTTATGAAATAATTTTTGATTATATAAACCTAAAACAAATAATTAAAAAAAAACAGAATAAAACATTTATATTATTATTTGATCAATTAATAAAAAAACCTATATCATTTTCTTTCAAAAATAAAAAAGAAATACAAACATGGATAACAGAAATAATAAAAAATTTAGAAAAAAATAAAAAAAATAATATTTTTTATAAATATAAACTAAAAAAAAATGATATAAATAAAACTTTTTCAATAAAAATAAAAAAATATATATATGGAAAAAAAGATATAATAAATGTAACAAAAAACACTTTTCTTGAAAAGGAATATTATAAAATAAAACAATTTAGTAAAAAAATAAATATATTAATTAAAAAAAATACTTTTATATTAAAAAATAAAACTTTATATAAATTATCTAATTTTAAAAATATGTTAAATAATTTAATACGAGAGTCAAAAAATAGAATATTAATACAAAGATATAAAGGTCTTGGAGAAATGAATCCAAATCAACTTTGGAAAACAACAATGGATCCAAAAACCAGAAGAATGTTAAAAGTATCAATAAAAGATAGTAAAAAAGCAAATGAATTATTTAAAACCCTGATGGGTGACTCTGTAAAATTAAGAAAAAAATTTATAGAAAACAATTCTTTAAAAGCAGAAAATATAGATTTTTAAAAAAATATAAAAAATTTTGCGGCAGGAATTTTAAATAACCCGCCGCTACTATAAAGAAATTAAATTTTGATTTTATAAATTTTTATATTATTATATATAATAATAATAATAATCATTTTATATATAAGATATTAAAATTTTAATTTTTGAAAAATATGATTTAAAAATATTTAAAATTTTTTTATCTTTTAAAAAAATGTTTTAACACATTTTTTTTAGAAATTGAATTAGCATCATCAGACAAAATTGTTACAAAATTAGGTTGAATTTCTAAAATACCTCCAGATAAATAAAAAAAATTCTCCTTTTTTAAACTATCTAAAATATATAATGGACCAGATTTTATATAAGTTAATAATTGAGAATGACCAGGATATATACACAATTCACCCGCTGATCCTAATACATAAATTTTAATCACATCTTTAGAAAATATATGTTTATTTTGACTAACAACTTCTAAAAAAAATGTCATATAATGTCCTAAATTTAAAAAAATTCATATTAAAAATTTTTATTTTTTTAAAATTTCATCTATTTTACCTATCATATAAAAAGATTTTTCAGGAACATGATCTAATTCTCCAGAAATAATCTGTTTAAATCCATCTATTGTATCTTTTAAACTTACATATTTTCCAGAAATACCAGTAAAAGTTTCAGCCACAAAAAATGGTTGAGATAAAAATTTTTCTACTTTCCTAGCTCTAAATACTAACAATTTATCTTTTTCAGATAACTCATCCATTCCCAATATAGAAATAATATCTTTTAGTTCTCTATATTTTTGTAAAATCTTTTGAACATTTTTAGCAGTTTCGTAATGTTCTTGACTAATAATCTCTGGATCCAATTGTTTGCTGGTAGAAGTTAAAGGATCTATTGCTGGATAAATTCCTAAAGAAGCAATGTTCCTATTTAAAGTTATAGTAGAATCTAAATGTGAAAAAGTAGAAGATGGAGATGGATCAGTAAAATCATCAGCAGGAACATATACAGCTTGTATAGAAGTTATTGAGCCATCTTCTGTAGAAGTTATTCTTTCTTGTAAAACACCCATTTCTTCACATAAAGTAGGTTGATATCCAACAGCTGAAGGAATTCTTCCTAAAATAGAAGATACTTCTGTACCAGCTAAAGTATATCTATATATATTATCTATAAATAACAAAACATTTTTACCATCATCTCTAAATTTTTCCGCTAAAGTAAGCCCTGTAAACGCCACTCTTAGTCTATTACCTGGAGGCTCATTCATTTGACCATATACTAAAATAACTTTATTTAAAACTTTAGAAATTTTCATTTCATTATAAAAATCATTACCTTCCCTGGTTCTTTCTCCAACACCAGTAAATACAGAATATCCAGAATGTTCAATAGAAATATTTCTAATTAATTCCATCATATTTACTGTTTTACCAACACCTGCCCCTCCAAACAACCCTACTTTTCCTCCCTTTAAGAAAGGACATATTAAATCTATAACCTTTATTCCAGTTTCCAGTATTTTATTGTTAATAGGTCTAGATAAATAATCTGGAGGTGATCTATGTATTTTTCGATATTCTATTTCTTTTTTCTTATTAATATTTTTTATTTTTCCTTTACCATCTATAGGATTTCCTAAAACATCTATAATTCTTCCAAGCATAGATTTTCCAACTGGAATTTTTATACAATGACCTAAATCTTCAACTTTCAAACCTCTTCTAAGGCCATGTGAAGAACTCATAGAAATAGTTCTAACTACTCCATCACCTATATGTTGCTGAACTTCTAAAAAAATTTTTTTATTATTTATTTTTATTCTCAACTGATTAAAAATTTTTGGAATATTTTTTTGTGAAAATTCTACGTCTATTATATCTCCAATGATTTGAACAATTTTTCCAACATTCATATTTTTTAAAAACCTTTATAAATATTTTAAAATGATATTATGAAATTGTTAAATATCCAGAAACAATTTCTATAATTTCTTTAGTAACAGTAAATTGACGAGATTTATTATATGTTAACTTTAATTTTTTTATTATATTGTTAATATTATCAGACGATTGTTTCATAGAAAAAAATCTAGAAGAATGTTCGCAATATAAATTTTCTAAAATTTTACAATATAAAATAGATCTTAAATATTTTTTAAACAATGTTTTTAATAAAAATTTAGAATTAGGTTCATAAATATAATCCCACGAAAATTTTCTATAAACATTTACATGTAAATTTTTGTTATAAAAAGGTAACAGTTGAAATATATTAGGTGTAAAATTCATAGAATTAATAAATTTATTACTAGCTAAAAAAAATTTTTGAAATTTTTTTTTATTATACATATCTATTATAATATCTAAAATTTTAGTCACACATTTAGATAATGAAAATTCCAACAAACTAAAATTTTTAATAATAAAATTATTATTCATAGATTTAAAAAAATTTATACCTTTTTTACCAATTACTATTAATTTTATATTAAATTTATAAAATTTTTTAATTTGTTCCAATATTTTTTTAAATAAATTTATGTTTAAACTACCACATAATCCTTTATCTGTAGAAATTATTATAATACATATATTTTTAATCACGCTATTGTTTATTAAATATTTATTTGTATATTCTAAATTACAACTAATAATATTATTTATAATTCTTTTTATAGAATTTTTATATGGAAATCGATTATCAATTTTAAATTTAATTTTTTTTATTTTAGATATAGATATCATTTCCATAGTTTTAGTAACTTTATTAATATTTTCCACACTAAAAATTTTATTTCGTATTTCCTTAGCGGATGACATAAAAAAATTCCTAACAATTTTGAAAAAAGTTTTTTGCATTAAAATTATTTATAATTTTAAAAAATTGATTTTTTATAAAATTATTATACAAACCATAAGAATTTATTTCTTTAGTTAAACTAAAAAAATTTTTATTAAAATATTCTAACAACAATTTTTCATAAATATGAACTTTTTTTGTAGGTATCTTTTCTAAAAAATTATTTTCTACACTAAATAAAAGTAATGACTGTTCAGCTACACTCAATGGCTTATGTTTACACTGTTTAAAAAGTTCTATTAATTTTTTACCATGCAAAAGAATATTTTTTGAAACTTTGTCCAAATCAGAAGAAAATTTTGAAAATGAAGATAATTCTCTATATTGAGACAAATAAGTTCTAATTTTTATAGACATCTTTTTCATAATCTGAGTTTGCGCAGAACCTCCTACTCGAGACACGGAAATTCCTGGATTAATAGCTGGTATTATGCCAGAGTTAAACAAATTTGATTCTAAAAAAATTTGACCATCAGTAATAGAAATTATATTAGTAGGTATGTAAGAGGAAATGTCTCCTTCTTGTGTTTCTACAATAGGAAAAGCAGTTAAAGATCCAGTATTATCTTTTTTTTTACCTTTAGTTTTATTAAAAACATACTCTTCACTAACTTTAGAAGATCTTTCTAGTAATTTAGCATGTAGATAAAAAATGTCTCCCGGAAATGCTTCTCTTCCTGGAGGTCTTCTTAACAATAGAGATATTTGTCTATATGCAATTGCATGCTTGGATAAATCATCATATATTATTAAAGCATCTTCTCCATTATCTCTAAAAAATTCACCAATAGTACACCCAACATATGGAGACAAATATTGTAAAGAAGCTGCATCAGAAGATGAAGACACAACTATTATAGTATTTTTTAACACATCTTTTTCTTCTAATATTTTAACTATATTCAAAACAGTAGACATTTTTTGACCTATTGCAACATATATACATCTTATTCCAGTATTTTTTTGATTTATAATAATGTCTACTGCAATTGTAGTTTTTCCTGTTTGTCTATCTCCTATTATCAATTCTCTTTGACCTTTTCCAATAGGTATCATAGAATCTATTGCTTTACATCCAGTTTGAACTGGTTCATTGACAGGAGAACGAGAAATTACATTTGGAGCCTCTTTTTCCACTTTAGAATATTTAAAAAAATTTAATTTTCCTTTACCATCTATAGGTTCTCCTAAACTATTTAAAACTCTTCCAAGCAAACCATTTCCAACAGGTATTTCTAATATCTTTTTAGTACATTTAACTTCCATTCCCTCACATAAATTTATATATGATCCTAAAACTATAGCTCCAACACAATCACGTTCTAAATTTAATGCTATAGCATATTTTTTATTATCTACTAACAAAACTTCACCTAACATAACTTTAGATATTCCTACTATTTTTATGATTCCATCAACTACAGAAATAATTTTTCCTACATTATAACTATCACTAAAAATCTTAAATTTAGAAATTCTTTTCTCTATAATATTAGTGATAGATTGTGAACTAAAATTCATATTAGTCATACCTCTACTATACATCTAACATATATTTTTTTAATTTATTCAAATAACAATTAAAACTATTATCAAATATTATGTCATTAACTTTAATTATAAATCCATAAATTATGGATTTATCTATAATATTCTTTAAAAATACTTTTTTAAAAAAATTTACTTTTACAAAATTAGATATATTATTAATAATATTTTTAGACAAAAAATTTTTTGAATAAACTATAGCAGTAATCACTTTTTTATCATATTTCCAATAATTGTAAAACATATTTTTAATGTTTTTCAATAAATTCATTACATTATCTCTAAACAAAATTTTTATGAAATTTTTAAAATAACAATTAAAATTATTCTTACAAATTTTTAAAAATAAATTTTCAAAAATTTTCTTTTTACAAGTTAGATAAAAAATATTTTTAGAAACAATATAAAAATATATTTTAATAGAAAAATTAATCATTTTATACCATCTAAAAACTTCAAAATTTTTTTTAGAAAATTTATATGCTGCTTTTGCGTATGGTCTAGACAATGTGTTTTTAATCATAAATTATAATATTTCTCTATAAAGACATTAAATTTTAAATTTTTTTTCAAAAATTTTATTTACATTATTTTTTTTAACATATTCTTTTAATATTTTTTTAGCAATAAAAATTGATAAGTTACTAGTTTCTTTTTGCAAATCTGTTAGAATTTTGTTTTTTTTTAAATTTAATTTTTTTATACCTTCAGCAACTATCACTTTTCTTTTTTGTTCTGCATTTAAAATAGCTGCTTCTAAAATTAAAATTCTATCAGATTGTGCGTTTTCAAGTATTTTTATTGCTTTTTTATTCGCCATATTTATTTTATTTTGTGCAATTTTTTCTATTTCTAAAGATCTTATCTTAATATTTTTTGCTAATTTAAAAGACTTATCTATTTCTTCTTGTCTAATTTTTATAGATCTTATTATGTTAGGCCATATATATTTAGCACAAAAAAATACAAATAAAAAAAAAGAAATAGTTTGCCCTAAAATAGTTGCATTTATTTTCATTTTGTTATTTTCCAAAAAATTTTTAATAAATATAATATTATAGTAACAAAACAACAAAATTTATATAACAGCAAATAAAATATATAAACTAATTCCAACGACTATCATAGGTACAGCATCTATTAATCCCATAATAACAAAAAATTGAGTTCTTAAAATAGGAATTAGATCAGGTTGTCTGGAAGCTCCTTCTAAAAATTTACTACCTAATATACCTATTCCAATAGCAGCTCCAATAGATGATAATCCTAACATAATAGCAGAAGCTATATATAACATTTCTATATTAATATGAGACATATTTTTACCCCAGTTGTATAAAAAAATTAATAATAAAAATTATTTTTTAATGACCATAGACAAATAAACTGTTGACAACATCATAAAAAGAAAAGATTGCAAAAATGTTATTAAAATATGAAAAATAGCTAATGGCACATAAAAAATCCATTGCATCCACCAAGGAACAATACATGATATTAATATGAATATAATCTCACCAGCATAAATATTACCAAAAAGTCTTAAACTTAAAGATATAAACTTAGATATTAATCCTATTAATTCTAAAAAAAAATTAAAAATAAAAAAACATGGATTAGAAAATGGATGCAAAAAAAAATTTAAAAAAAAATTTTTAAATCCTTTATATTTAATACCATAAAATAGTATTAATAAAAATATGCTAAAACCCATAGATAAAGTAATGTTTATATCAGAAGAAGGCACATATTTAATATTATCTATATTAAAAAATTCTTTGAAAAAACATGGTATAAAATCAACAGGTATAACACCCATTATATTCATTAAAAAAGTCCATATAAATATTGTAAGAGATAAAGAAGAAATATAAATGTTACTTTTACCAATTATATTTTTAACATTATTATCTACAAACATTATTATTATTTCAACAATAGACTGAACCTTTCCAGGTTTTTTATAATTAAACGTTCTAGCAACAAAAAAAAATATTGTTAAAAACAACAAACATAAAAACTGTGAAAATAAAATTGAATCTAAATTTAATACCCAAAAACTATTATTTTTACAATTACTATTTATAAAACAAAAATTATTTAAATTTATTTGAAAATGCGTCAAATGATGACTAATATAATCTTTAGAATTAAAAATGTAAGTCAAGTTCATTAAAAAAACCTTTTTATTAAAAAAATTTATTTTCATGTTATATAATATAATTTATAACTTTATTAATATAACAAAAACTTTAATAAAAAAACAAAAATAAATAAAATAAAATATTATAAAAAAATGTATAATATGTATTAATATTTGATAAATTTCTTTTTTAAATTTATTAATAAAATAGAAATAGCAGCAGGAGTTATTCCTTGTATTCTAGAAGCTTGACCAATAGAAGAAGGTTTATATTTATTTAACACAAACTGAACCTCTTTAGATAAACCCGCTATCTTTGCATAATTAAATTTAACAGGTAATAAAATATTTTCATAAAAACCAATTTTTTTTACTTCTTTATTTTGTCTATTTATATATCCTTCATATTTACAAATTATTTCTACTTGTTTGATAGCTTCAAAATCTTTAGAAACGAAACTAAAAGTTTTTAAAAAATTAAAATTTTCAATTTTAAAATTAGGTCTTTTTAAGATTTTATATAGAGAAAAAGATTTTTTTAAAGAAATGTTAAATTTCTTGTTCAATATATCATAATCTAAAGAATTTAATAATAATTTATATTTCTTCAAATTTAAAATTTCCATTTTTATATTATTTTTTTTTTGAAGGTATCTATTCCATCTTTTATCACATATTATTCCAAATTTTCTTCCTAATTTTGTTAATCTAATATCTGCATTATCTTCTCTTAAAAACAAACGATTTTCAGATCTAGATGTAAACATTCTATATGGTTCTTTAGTTCCTTTAACACATAAATCATCTACTAATACTCCTAAATAAGAAACACTTCTCTTTGGAGACCACATAGATTCTCCAAAACTATATAGAGATGCATTTAATCCAGCCACTAAACCCTGAGAAGCAGCCTCTTCATAACCTGTAGTACCATTAATTTGTCCTGCAAAAAATAAACCATCTATATAAACACTTTCCAAAGTTTTTTTCAAATCTCTAGGATCAAAAAAATCATATTCTACAGCATATCCAAAGTGCAAAATTTCAGAATGTTCCAAACCATTTATAGAATGTAGAATTTCTAATTGTATATTTTCTGGAAAACTAGTTGAAATACCATTTGGATAAATTGAAAAACTATTTATACTTTCCGGCTCTAAAAATATTTGATGTTTTTTTCTATTCGGAAATCTAATTATTTTATCTTCAATAGATGGGCAATATCTAGGTCCTTTACTATTTATAACTCCTGAATACATAGAACTTTTATGTATATTTTTTTTTATAATACTAAAAGTTTTTTCATTAGTATATGTTATATAACAAGGAACATGTTTCAACTTTTTGTATTTTTCTTTTAAAAAAGAAAAATTAAATTGTATATTATGACTTCTCTGCTTTTTTAACTTATTAAAATTTATAGTTCTAGAATCTATTCTTGGAGGAGTTCCAGTTTTTAATCTTCCAAATCTAAAAGGAAACTTTTTCAAGTTAATAGATAAATTTTTAGAAGAAAAATCATTAAATCTACCTCCTGAAAAAAATTTTTTACCAACATAAATTTTACCATTTAAGAAAGTACCAGTTGTAATTACTACAGATTTAGAAAAAAATTTTTTTCCTGAATTCGTAATTACTCCTAAAACTTTATCATTTTTTACAATCAAATCTTCTACTTCACATTCTAATACAAACAAATTTTTTTCATTAAACAAAAATTTATGAATATTTTTTTTATAAAAACATCTATCAACTTGCATTCTAGTAGATCGTACAGCAAAACCTTTATTAGTATTTAAATACCTAAATTGTATACATGATCTATCAGCAACCTTCGCCATAATACCGCCTAATGCATCTACCTCTTTTACTAAATGACTCTTTCCAATACCACCTATAGAAGGATTACATGATAATTCTCCAATTTTATTAATACTTTGAGTCAATAAAAGAGTTTTAGAATTTCTTCTAGATGCAACTAAAGATGCTTCTGTTCCTGCATGACCTCCACCAACTACTATAACATCAAAATAAATTAAATTAGTCAT